>JANMBW010000353.1:0-10146 GCA_031360565.1 Polaromonas sp. | reverse complement strand
TAAAACCGGCAGCACCAAACTTCGCGATGAGGGCAAGTCTGCCCGCGTCGAATGGGACACGGGCGCAATTTCGTTGAAAGAACGTGTCATGGTCGGTTCACGCAGCGCTATGAAAAAACAGTGCGCCCGCGTATCCCGCGCTCACTTCTTGGACTTGAGAAAGTCACCGGCGACCTTTTTGGCGTCCTGCCCCTCCAGCTGAATTTTGGCGTTGAGCGCTTGCAATGTGGGTCCATCCAGCGATCTGAAAACCGGCGCCAGCACCTCCCTGATCCGCGGATTTTTCTGAAGTGCTGCTTCGCGAATGATGGGTGCAGGCGCAAAGACAGCCTGCACGGCCCGGGTGTCCTCCATGATCACCAAGCCCAACGCAGCCAGCGGTCCGTCAGTGCCATAGGCCATAGCGGCATTGACGCCCGATGTTTTTTCAGCGGCGGCGCGTATCGTCACCGCCGTGTCGCCGCCCGCCAGCGTCAGGATCTGGTCGGGCTTGAGGGTAAAACCATAAGCCTTCTGGAACGCCGGCAGTGCGTCGGAGCGCTCGGCAAACTCCGCTGAGGCGGCCAGCTTGAACTGCCCGCCCGATGCAATCCACTTGCCCAGGTCATCCAGGGTCTTGAGCTTGTTGGCGGTGGCAACGTCCTTGCGCACCGCAATCGACCAGGCATTGTTGGCCGGCGCGGGCTCAAGCCAGATGATCTTGTTTTTTTCATAATCCAGCGCCTTCACGCGCTCGTAACCGGCCCGCGCGTTTTTCCAGACCGGGTTGGAGGGTTCCGAAAAGATGAACGAGCCATTGCCGGTGTATTCAGGATAAAGATCAATTTCTCCCGCTGTGATGGCCGCCCGCATGACCTGGGTGTTGCCCAAGGAGGCCTTATTCTGGGTCTTGATGCCGTTCGCCTCCAGCGCCAGAACGATCATGTTGCCGAGCAGCCTGCCTTCAGTATCAATCTTTGAGCCCACACGCACAGCTGATGCCGGTTGGGCGAGCACGCCCCCAGCAAGCAAAGTGAAGGGCAGCAACATCGCCGCGCGTCGTTGGATGGGTGTCATGGTGCGAGCCTCCAATTTAGCAAAGGGCAACCAATGTAAATCGATCGCGACCGTCAAATTGATTCAATCGAAAATAACCAAAAGATTTAAAGGTCCGGCGTATCGGTGTCGCGCGAGCCTTTGCTGAGTGCCTCTCGAGCCATGGCTGCTAGTGCCTCGTATTTGGCCCGAAACGCGTCAAGTTCCTCTTCTTCTAGTTCCTCAAGATCGAGCAAAGCGTTGTGCGCGCCGCTGGTGACCCTTATCAGCTCGTCAAGTTTGATTTGTATGGCCTCTGTATCCCGGTTCTGGGTATTTTGAATCAAGAAAACCATAAGAAACGTGATGATGGTCGTACCCGTATTGATGACCAATTGCCAGGTATCACTGAATCTGAAGATTGGGCCGGTGATGATCCAGACAGCAATTACGCCCACAGCCAAAGCGAAGGTACGCGGGCGGCCGCAGAAGTGCGACGCGGACTTGGCGAAGCCAGAGTACCAAGTAACTTTGTGCATGTGAGGGATTCCTTCGAAGCATAACGTTGCAGCTATGCGCAGGGCGATTTCGGGGCTTGGGCTGGAAAAGTGTAGCGCGCAACGCCGGCCGGGCCACCGATCGCCTAGTGCAGTGCGTATATGGGTGGCAGTTTGCACGTCGTGTGACACAAAGCCATGAAGACAGGCTAAAGCGCACCCCAGTGTCCATCGCTGATGTCGTACCACTGTTTGCCGCAGGTCATCTGTTCGAATGCTTGCCTCGTGACTTGAAAGTCAGCGTGGTTCATTTCGTCTTCGGGTGCGACCATTAGAAGTACGCTGGCCTGAACGAACGGTGTGCAAAGGTATGGGCTGTAGATCTCAGGGGTTCGCGGGATGACTTTGAAAAGAACGGGTAGCGGGCCGGTGGTTGTTTCAGGCGTCCGCTCCAGGCTTACGCGTCACTGCGGGACCAGATGAGTTTGTTAGTAACTCGACTGGTGGGAAAAGCCACCAGATCAGGCCAACCAGCGCACCGAATCCTGTGTACAGCGCCGCAAAGACCCAGGACGGGGCCTGATAAAAAAGAATTAGCTGAAACCAGTGCTGAATAAAACCAGACTCATACGGCAATTGACCAGACTGGAGCCTGAGCCATGACTCAAGGGTTGTTAGCGGACATGTCGCACCCAGCCACGCTTGAACCACTACGAAGCCGATAGCCAGCAAATGCGCATACCGAAAGGCGCAAGTGTTGACCCAACTCCAATGGCACAGGTTGCCAACAACGATGAGGACCAAACCGCCGACGACAAAAAGGACGATCGCGAAGTGCAGCAGGAGTACAGCATCGGCCAGCGCGGTGTACATGGTGCCGCGATTGTCAGTTTACGGAACCAATCCCATCGCATGCATGTAAGCGGGGTGCAGCATCAACTCGTCCCACTTGTGCGCGGGAGTGGTTGGTAGCAAATCGAGGCGGCGCATCTCGCTGGACTCCAGCGCTTCCCACTGCCCTTTGACCAGCCCCTCGGCCATTCCGTCTAGCAGTTCATCAACTGCCTTGCCTTCATCGACGGACTGGTTGCACAGCAGCACCATGTCGCATCCGGCGTTGAGTGCCGCCATCGCAGCTTGGCTGTAGCTGACTTCCTTGCCGTCGAGCAGGCGGGCGCCGGCCATGCTGAGGTCATCACTGAAAATCGCGCCGCCAAAGCCGAGCTGGCCGCGCAAGATATAGGTCAGCCACTTTTCTGAAAAGCCGGCTGGTCGCGCATCGACCTTGGGATAGACCACATGCGCCGGCATCACGCTGGCCAGCGTGGTGTTGAGCCAGTCGTAGGGCGCGGCGTCATCGGCCAAAATGGCCTTGAGGCTGCGCTTGTCAACCGGAATGTCGGTGTGCGAGTCGGCCTTGACGAAGCCGTGGCCAGGAAAATGTTTGCCGCAGTTGGCCATGCCACTTTGCAGCAGGCCATGCATCAGACTTTTGGCGAGCAAGGCAACCACGCGGGGGTCGCGGCCAAAGGCACGGTCACCAATGATGCTGCTTTCGCCATAGTCAAGGTCCAGCACCGGAGTGAAGCTGAGGTCAACACCGCAGGCCCGCAGTTCGGCACCCAGTACGTAGCCGCAGGCGGTGGCGGCGTTGGTTGCAGTGAGCTGGTCTTTCATCCACTGCTGGCCAAGCGCACGCATGGGCGGCAGATGAGTAAAACCGTCGGTCCTGCAACGCTGGACGCGCCCGCCTTCGTGGTCAATACATATCAGCAAGTCCTGGCGGATGCTTTTGATTTCTTCACATAAATCACGAAGCTGGCGGCGGTTTTCCCAGTTGCGGCCAAACAGGATGATGCCACCAGTCAACGGGTTTTTTAGTCGCCGGCGGTCTGATTTGGTCAGGCTTAAGCCAGCAACGTCAATGATCAGGGGTGCGTGTGGACTCATGAAGCGGATTCCAATTTACTATAGATTTAATAGCTAACTGCGCAATAAATACGAGCGCTATAGCTCATTTTTCTCTATGACACAGAAGCTGGCGGCATAGTCGCTCTCATCGGTCAGGCTGACATGGGCGGTGAGCCCGCGCGCTGCAAACCAGGTCTTCAGCGCGCCGTGCAAAACGATTTCGGGCTTGCCGCTGGCAGCCTTGGCGATTTCGCAATGCCGCCAGGTCATCGGCATGCGCATGCCCGTGCCAATCGCTTTGCTGAAAGCTTCTTTGGCAGAAAATCGGGTCGCTAGAAAACTGATTCCACGGTCCGGCCAGCGGGCATTGCGCGCTTTCCAAGTTGCCAATTCACCTTCGCTAAGGATTCGTTTCGCAAAACGCTCCCCGTGGCGCTCTAGGCTGGCGCGGATTCGGCGAATGTCGCAAATGTCGGTACCAATGCCGTAGATCATCCGGCAGCAGGGGCTGCATAAGCCTCGTCAATGCAGCGCAAATAGTCCTTGACCGCAGCGACATAGCCCAGCTCCAGCGCGTCGGCAATCAGGGCGTGACCAATCGAGACTTCCAGTACGCCGGGCACCGCGCGTAAAAATTCGGTGAGGTTGTCACGGTTCAGGTCGTGGCCGGCGTTGACGCCTAAGTCGAGCGCTGCCGCGGCCTTTGAAGCCAGAACAAACTGGTTCGAGATCTTGGCTTTGCCGCTGCCCGACCAGGCGCGCACAAAGGTTTCGGTGTAAAACTCCACGCGGTCTGCGCCAATAGCCTTGACACCGGCCATGGCTCCGGGAACCGGGTCCATGAATAGGCTGACTCGCACGCCACGCGCCTGAACCTGCTTGATCAGCGGCTGCAATCGCTCTGCATCGGTCAGGATATTCCAGCCATGGTCGCTGGTAAATTGGCCTTCGCTATCGGGCACAAAGGTGCACTGGTGCAAAGGCAGGCCCCGAGCGGAAAGGTCGTGCGCGAATTCCATCAGGTTGTAATAAGGATTGCCTTCAATATTGAATTCCCGGCCCGGCCAGTCCTTCATCATGGCGGCAATTTCATACACATCGTCGCTGCGAATATGCCGCTGGTCTGGCCGCGGATGAACCGTGATGCCGCTTGCACCGGCTTCCAGACAAAGGCGCGCAGCGCGGACCACATCCGGTATTCCCAGGTGCCGCGTGTTTCGCAACAGGGCGACCTTGTTCACATTTACCGACAGCGCAGTGGGCGGGCGAGATGGTTTGGTGTTAGCAGTGCTCATGGCGGTTAAAAAGCCTGAAGGTCCATCATCATTTGCCGGGTTTTTAAAACTCTGACATCGCAATGGTAGTGCAGCATGGCGCGCAGTTGGGCCTTGAGTTCAGGAAGATGATTCACACAGGCGTGCATGGTCTCCAAAAAGGGAGAATTTCTGTCGAGTGCTGCCTGCAGCGCCTGCCATTGCCCGCCCTTGAGGCTGGTACGGTCATCATCATGCGCTTCCCGCAGCCCGGCTTCAGCCAGCAGAACATACTGCGCGTCTGGCTCCAGGTCAGAAAGCGTCGCGGTTTGCAGATTGAGCACTGGCAACAGGCCAATATCGCGCAGCAAGCGCAGTTCAAAAGCACGCAGAGCGACCTGCAAGGTCTCCAGGCTGGGGCTGGCCAATAACTGCACGGTCGCTGCGTAGGCGTCAAACAGCGCCGGGTGCGGGTCGTCGCGCGCCAGCAGGCGAATCAACAATTCGTTGAGGTAATAGCCCGACAGCAAGGCGTCGCCGGTTGGCATGACATGGCCACCCTGCCACTCTGCCCCCTTCAAATTGCGGATCTCAGCGTCTCCGCCAAAAGATAGGTGCAGAAGCTGCAGCGGCAGCAGGATGGGCCGGAAACTTGAGCTCGGCTTTTTGGCACCCCGTGCTATCAGCGCGACCCGGCCGTAGGTTCGGGTGAACACCTCGAGAATCAGGCTGGATTCGCTCCAGTCGTAGCGGTGCAAGACATAAGCGGGCTCGTCAGTGATGCGCTTGAGGGCCACGGCCGACACGGCTACTCGTAGCCAAAAGTTTTAACCCGTGCCTCGTCGTCAGCCCAGCCCGACCTGACTTTGACCCAGATTTCAAGAAACACCTTGCCGCCAGTGAGCGTTTCCAGTTCGTGCCGGGCTTCAGTGCCGATGCGTTTGAGCTTTTCGCCCTTCTCGCCAATGATCATGCCCTTGTGGCCATCGCGCTCCACCACGATGGTCGCAGCTATTTTGCGCAAGTTGCCCTCTTCCTCGTACTTGTCGATGATCACCGTCGAGGTGTAGGGCAGTTCGTCGCCCGTGAGCCGGAACAGCTTTTCGCGAATAATCTCGGCGGCCATGAAGCGATCGCTGCGGTCCGTCAATTCATCGGCGCCATGCATCCAGGGTTGCAAGGGCAGGTATTTCTCGCAGATGCCAAACAGGCGCTCGATGTCTTTCGCATTGTTGGCCGACATGGGCACAAACTCCGCGAAGTCGTGCCGCTCCTGCATGGCCTTGAGCCAGGGCGCAATATCGGCGCGCCGGTGAATCAGGTCAAATTTGTTGGCCAACAAGATGGCCGGCGTCTTTTTAGGTAACAGCTGCAAAACCTTGTCGTCTGCTTGGTTGAACTGCCCAGCCTCGACGACAAAAACAATCAGGTCCACGTCGTTGACCGCGCCCACCACAGTCCGGTTGAGCGAACGGTTCAGGGCATTGCCATGCCGGGTCTGAAAACCAGGGGTGTCCACAAACACAAACTGCGTCGCGTCAACGGTGCGCATGCCGGTGATGCGGTGCCGTGTAGTTTGCGCCTTGCGGGAGGTGATGCTGATTTTTTGCCCAACCAGCGCATTGAGCAGCGTGGACTTTCCGACGTTGGGCTTGCCCACAATGGCGATCAGACCGCAACGCTGGCTCTCGGGCGGCGGGGCAGAAACGAGCTCAGGCGCGTCGATCTGGGAAGGTTCTGTACTGGCCCGGGCCGACAAGGCCTTGGCCAGCATGGCGTCGAGCGACTGTTGCCCGCCAGAAGAAGTCGCTTTGCCGTCACTGCTTTGGGCAGGCTTGCTTTTAGGAGAGGTCATGGTCTGCCATCGTGGGGCGGGTCATTCGGTTGCTGTCGGCAGCTATCAGGGATCAGGCGTCAAGCGTTTTGATATACGCCAGCATGGCCGTTGCCGCAGCCTGCTCTCCGGCGCGCCGTGAGCCGCCGATGCCACGCTCAGCCCGTCGGTATTCCGCAATCTCACACTCTACGTCGAAAATCTGTTTGTGAGCCGCTCCCTGCGTGCCGACTACCCGGTAAATAGGAAGATTCATTTTGCGACCTTGCAACCATTCCTGCAGCTCGGTCTTGGGATCTTTACCAATCGCCTGCATCTGGGCATTGATTTCAACATTCTCAAAAAGGCGCCTTACCAGCGCTGCGGCGGCGTCATACCCCGCGTCGAGGTAGACGGCACCGATCACCGCCTCCAAAGCATCCGCCAGGATGGACGGACGCCGCTGGCCACCGGACCGGGCTTCACCTTCTCCCAGGCGCAACACCTCGGGCAGGCCGAGGGAGACCGCGATCTGATGCAGGGTCTCCTGCTTGACAAAATTGGCACGCACCCGCGACAAATCGCCCTCGGGCAACTCGCTGAGTTGCTCGTACAGAAGCCCGGCAACCGCCAGATTAAGGACCGAATCGCCCAAAAACTCGATGCGTTCGTTATGGTCCGACGAAAAGCTGCGGTGGGTCAGCGCCTGGGCCAGCAGGCTCGGGTTGGTAAATTCATGCTGCAGGCGCTTTTGCAGCGACAGCAAATTGGGACTCAGGGTGGGGCTGGGACGCACGTATCTGGCGATCGCTTACTTCGAGTTTCCGGTGTACTTTAAAAGCAGATAAGCGGGACCACCAATGTGGATCTCCTTGTTGTAGGCAAAAGCAACTACGATTTTGTCGTTCACCTTGGAGATTTCGAGATCTTTACCGGTGATGGACTTGATGTCGTCAACTTGGGCAGCCTTGTCAAAATTGGACCGCACTTCAGCCACGGTATTGGCCTCTTTGGCCTTGCTGGCAGCTTTGGTGATGGCCTGGAACTCAATCAGGGTCGGCATGACCTGTGCTGCGATCACGCCGGTAAATGCCAGCACACCACCGACAAACAAAAGGCCAATGAACGAAATGCCGCGCTGCTTACTTCTCATGGGCTTCTCCCTTTAAACGGTCAAACCAGATGTCATGGCATCCGGATGGCTCTGGAAAGCCCCTCCGGATCAAGGAATCAATCAAAAGAACCAATACGTTTGAAGTTACCGAAATTCATCCAGACAAAAAACGCCTTACCCACAATGTTCTTTTCGGGCACGAAACCCCAATAACGGGAATCCAGCGAGTTGTCGCGGTTATCGCCCATCATGAAGTAGTGGCCCTCGGGAACCTTGCAGACCACGCCCTCGCTACTGTAACGACAATTTTGTTTGAACGGAAAGTCCTCGGTACCCGGAATGAAGGCAGGCCGGTCCTCGTCGTTGAGCACCCGGTAGGCCTTGGTCCCGGTGACTTCCTGGAACTGCTTGGAATAGCGCATGGCGTCTTCATCGAAAAAATCCGCCAGGGGGGTGCTGACCAATGGGCGGCCATTGATCGTGACTTTCTTGTTCAGGTAGCCTACCTCGTCACCCGGAACACCGACCACTCGCTTGATGTAGTCCAGGCTGGGCTTGGGCGGGTAACGAAACACCATCACGTCGCCGCGCTGGGGGCTATGGTTATCCAGAACTTTCAGGTTGATGACAGGCAGGCGTACGCCGTAGTGAAATTTGTTCACCAGAATCAGGTCGTTGATGAGCAGCGTCGGGATCATCGAGCCGGAGGGGATCTTGAAAGGCTCAAACAAAAAGGACCGCAGCAAAAACACCACCACAATGACCGGAAACAGGCCGGCGGTCCAGTCCAGCCACCACGGCTGCATGATCAGCCTGGTTTGGGCATCCTGGGTGTTGTGATCGACCTGGTTAATGCCCATTTTCTTGAGCTCGACCTGTCGCTTGGCGGCCGCCTCCTGGTGGGCCAATAACGCCTGCCGTCTTTGGGGGAGAAAGTAAAGCCGCTCGGCTACCCAGTACAGGCCCGTGACCAGCGTCGCCAGAAAAAGCAGAAGTGAGAAGTTGCCTTCTACCGCGCCCAGATACCAGGCTGCGCCGTAGCCCACGAACAGTGCGAGCACCACGGCAGTGACGGTACTCATCAGGGGACTTGCTTTGTCTGCCATCAATCTTCTACCTGCAATATCGCCAGGAATGCCTCTTGGGGCACTTCCACCGAACCGATTTGTTTCATGCGCTTCTTACCCGCTTTTTGTTTTTCAAGGAGCTTGCGCTTGCGTGAAATATCGCCGCCGTAGCACTTGGCGATCACGTTTTTTCTCAGGGCCTTGATTGTCTCACGCGCAATAATGTTGGCCCCGATGGCTGCCTGGATGGCTACATCGAACTGCTGGCGGGAAATGATCTCCCGCATTTTGGCGACCACTGCCCTGCCCCGGTAGGCCGACTGGCTGCGGTGCACGATGATGGACAGCGCGTCGACCTTTTCGCCGTTGAGCAAGATGTCGACCTTGACCACGTCCGATGCGCGGAACTCCTTGAAGGTGTAGTCCATGGACGCGTAGCCGCGCGAGACCGATTTGAGCTTGTCGAAAAAGTCCAGCACGATCTCGCCCAGCGGCATTTCATAAGTCAACATGACCTGTTTGCCGTGGTAAGCCATGTTCAGCTGCACGCCGCGCTTTTGATTGGCCAGCGTCATGACAGCGCCGACATAGTCTTGAGGCATGTACAGGTGCACGGTAACGATGGGCTCACGAATCTCGTTGACCCGTCCAGCGTCCGGGATTTTCGACGGGTTCTCCACCTTGATGACCTCGCCATCAGCTTTGAGCACCTCGTAGACCACACTGGGCGCTGTGGTGATCAGGTCCTGATCAAACTCGCGCTCAAGTCGTTCCTGAACAATCTCCATGTGCAGCAGGCCCAAAAAGCCGCAGCGAAAGCCAAAACCGAGCGCCTCGCTGACTTCCGGTTCGTAATGCAGCGACGCATCGTTGAGCTTGAGTTTTTCAAGCGCATCGCGCAGGGACTCGTACTCGCTGGCCTCAGACGGATAAAGCCCGGCAAACACGGCAGGCTGGATTTCCTTGAAACCCGGCAAGGCTTCAGCCGCTGTGAACGCGGCGCCGCCGCTGCCGGCTTTGACCAGCGTGATGGTGTCGCCCACGCGCGCCGCCTGGAGTTCCTTGATGCCAGCAATCACAAAACCCACCTCGCCGGCTTCCAGCGACTGGCGCGGCTCGTTATGCGGCGTGAACACCCCCAGTTGCTCGGCGTTGTACATGGCTTCACTGGCCATGAGTTTGATGCGATCGCCCTTGGCCAGGCGACCATCTACCACCCGAACCAGCATCACCACGCCGACATAAGCGTCATACCAGCTATCGATGATCATGGCGCGCAGTGCGCCAGACGGATTGCCTTTTGGCGGTGGAATTCTGGCGACCACCGCCTCCAGGATTTCATCGATTCCCATCCCGGTCTTGGCGCTGCACGGGATCGCATCGGTCGCATCGATGCCGATGACCTCCTCGATCTCCTGTTTGGCGTTTTCAGGATCAGCCTGGGGCAGGTCCATCTTGTTGAGCACGGGCACCACTT
>JANMBW010000328.1:0-2290 GCA_031360565.1 Polaromonas sp. | reverse complement strand
GGTTAAACATTTGCCTCACCGACAGGTGCAAACCGCCCTTTCTTCACAGTAATAGTAGTGGTTGTGAGCGCACACTTAGTGTTTTGGCTACACCCAAACGTCATCCTGCATTGGCTTACAAAGTCAACTCGGGAGATACCTGGCAGAAAAGCAAGGCGGTCACCATGACGGCTTGTTCAACTACCAGGAGCTTCAATGTCCAGGTTTCATACTTCTCAGGTTCATTCTTCGATTCGCCGTCCCCGGTATCTGCGAGCCCTTCCTTCGGCGCTGGTGATGGCGGCAGCGATGGTCTTTGGTGCGTCGTCACAGGCCGGCGTCCTGGATTTGGGCGCAGGAGCAAGCACCGGTGCCAATGTTGGGGTGGGCTTGGGAATCGGCGGCAACTCGGTCGTGATGCCCGGGGGCGGCGCGGTCAATAGCGGGATGGGGCTCGATGCCGGTGTGCGTGCCGGCGCCAACGCCAATGTCACCGCCGACGAGCGAGCGGCAGCCGCGGGGGCCAATGGCTCGGGGGGCGCGGGTGCACAGGCTGGCGGTGGCGTGGATGCTTCCGGTGCAGTCAATGGCATCGGCCGCGTGGTCGGCGGGGTGCGTGACACGGGTCAGGCCGTGGGCAATACCGGCGTGCGGACGGGCAAGCGCGTGAAGAGCAGTGCACAGGGTGCTGTGCAGGGCGCGGGCAGTGCCCGTGCTGGCGTGGCAGCACAGGCCAATGCGGATGCCCGCTTGCAAAGCGAGCTCCTTCGGGCTAACTGACGGGCGGTGCTTTGACTGGGCGGGGGCCTGCCCGCCCAGTCAATTCGATCACTAGCCCACACCAAATGGGCGTACAAAGCTATTAATAATATAGCAGCTACCGAGCAGTGACGGGGTCATTCAATGCCAGCCGCAAGTCTTGCAGCCAGCGCGCATGGGCCGCTGCATAGTCATGCGCCGGCATGCGCAGCAGAGCGGCCGGATGTAACGTAACCAGCACGCGCAGTCCGTCGAATCGGGTGAACCATTGACCCCTTTCGGACATCACCGCGAAGTGACGACCCAACAAGGATGCAGCGGCAGTAGCGCCCAGGGCCAACAGGGCGCCGGGTTTGACCAGGGAAATTTCGTGATCCAGCCACTGCAGGCAGGCGGCGGCCTCGTGCTGCGAGGGGGACTTGTGCATGCGGCGCCTTCCGCGCGGCTCGAACTTGAAGTGCTTGACGGCGTTGGTGATGAAGAGGTCGGTGCGAGAATAACCGAGCTGCGCCAGGGCTTGATCAAACAGTTGCCCGGCCGGGCCCACGAATGGTCGACCTTGCAAGTCTTCCTGGTCGCCAGGTTGTTCGCCCACCACCATCAGGCGCGGATGAACCGGCCCTTCACCACAAACGGCCTGAGTGGCGTGCTGGCCAACAGGGCAGCTTCGGCAGGCTTCAGCGGCGTCCTTCAGAGTGGCCAGCGTGAAGGGCTCATGGCGTGTCAATGCCGGCTGGCCGCGCGCGAGGACGTGGGCCGATACAGGCGCGATGGGAATGCGCCGGTAGGGCGTACTCGGCTGGCTGTCGATCATCTGGGCCTGGCGTTCGGCAGCGCTGGCGCTCAGTGCGCTGATGAATTGCGCCTCGGGCAGGTTGTGCCAATAGCGGCGCGGCATTTCTTTTTGCATCATCTTGAGCTTCAGGCGAGCCGGATTAAAGATGTGCTGGTAGTAGGTCAGCCAAAGCTGCTCGCCCGCATCGGCTGGCGGCGCTTCGTCGCGATGTGCGCCCGGGCCGAATTGCGCGCGTGAGCCGTCCCAGTGGACACTGCACTCAGGCGTGAGGATAGCCCACCGCATCTGAGAGAACCGGCGGACAAAAAAGGGCGTGATCGCCGCCACGATGTGGTGTTGGGGCTCGAACCACGCCACATGCAATGGCCCATCAAGCGGCTGGCTGCGAAAGATTTCGTCCTCGAGTGGGCGAAAGCGCACAAAGGCCTTCATTTTGTGCATGTCGCGCCGCACTGCGTGGGCCAGCCGGGCCGCCTCGACGCGGTCGGCATCTAGCGGGTCGTGGCGCAGGCCGGGCTCGTGCACCAGCCGCCACAGCAGGCGATACAAAAGGCCGAAGCGCTGTGGGTCGCTGTGCAAGATAACGGTTTGGCAAAGCGCCAAAAAATCGGCTGGCACCGTGACAAGCGCTGGCGGCGGAGTAAGGTTGGCGTCGGTGGCCGACTCGGTCTGGTCTTCCAGTGAGCCGTTGGCAAACAGGTCCAGGGTGGGGGCGTCGCGACAGTGCCAGCTGACCTGCGCGGGCGCGACGTGCGC
>JANMBW010000324.1:0-7227 GCA_031360565.1 Polaromonas sp. | reverse complement strand
ATGACAGTCACCCACGATTTCGCCAAATTCTGGGACAAGATGCGTAGCGAAAAAGGCAGTACCCGGCCAGCGCTTACCGATGCGCAGCGAAAAGCCAAACCACCGGTCTCGCATCCCATCTTTCTCAAGCATCCCATCACCGGCAAGTTTGTGCTCTATGCCAATCCAGGCTACTCGATTCGCATCAATGAGTTGCCAGAGCAAGAGAGCGACCGTATTTTGGCCTTTCTGTCGGAGCACCAGCTACAGGCCAAATACCAGTACCGTCATCGCTGGAGTGTGGGCGACGTCTTGATGTGGGACAACATGGGAACATTGCATAACGCGGTGCCTGATTACCGGCCCGATGAGCACCGCTACATCAAGCGCTGCCAGGTGATGGCCAACCGCTATTTTGAAGAGACCACCGCGTGAAAGTGATCACTTATCGACAAGGCGGTGAGGTCTTGACGGGCGTGGTGATTGGCAAGCAGGTGTTGAACATCTCGCCGTGGATTGCCAGCCTGCCGGTGTCGGCAGAAGCCAAGCAGCGTCATCTGCAAGCTGGCACGGTAGTCCCTACCGGAGGCATCCTGCGCTGGCTGCAATCAGGAAGCGCCGCAATCGAGGCACTGGCTGAACATGTGCGCACAGCAGTGCCGGACCCCAATCTGAGCATGGCTCTGCTGGACAGTGTCCAGCTCTTTGCTCCGGTTCCCCGACCCGGGAAAATCATTGGGGTTGGTCGAAATTACGCCGACCATGCCAAGGAAACCGGCGTCGCACCGTTTGAGAAACCCCGCATTATTTTCATGATGCCCTCATCGGTAGCGGCACCAGGAGCGCCGGTTCCGCGTCCTGCCGGAGTCGCCAAGATGGATTTTGAAGCCGAATTGGCGGTTGTCATGGGCGGCTACGGCAAAGACATTCCGGAAAGCGAAGCCCTGTCACGGGTTGCGGGCTATACCGTCTTGAACGACCTCAGTGCCCGCGAATTCCAGTTCGACATTTCGCCCGCACAGACCACATTTGCCAAAAGTATGGATGGCTTCACGCCCATGGGACCCTGGCTGGTCACCCGGGATGAGGTAGCTGATCCCCAGACGCTGGATGTGTCGTGCTGGCTCAACGGCGTAGCCATGCAGCATGGCCACACGGCCGACATGCTGTTTCCGGTTGCGACCCTGATCGCTTATGTGTCTCGCTTCATGACGCTGGAGCCGGGTGACGTCATTGCGACCGGAACTCCAGCAGGCATAGGTGCGTTCAGAACACCCCCGGTTTATCTTCAGCCAGGTGACCACCTCAGGTTCGAAGTGTCCCAGGTGGGCAGCATGGAACACCTGATTGCATAAGGCGCAAAAAGCGCCACACTTGCACCAGCCAGCCACCGCTTAAATATCGACATCACGGAGACACGCCATGAAACCATTCATCTTGAAGTTTGTTACCGCTGCCGCCATTGGCCTGATGTCGCTGTCTGCAGCGCATGCGGCAGATCCCTATCCCAACAAGCCCATAAGGCTTTTGGTTGGCTTTGCCGCTGGCGGTCCAACTGATGTGATTGCCCGCGTCCTCGCGCGCGACATGTCGGTCACGCTAGGCCAATCCATTATTGTTGACAACAAGGCCGGCGCCAGTTCCATGATTGCCACCAGAGAGGTCAAAAATGCCGCGCCAGATGGCTACACCCTGCTGTTTTCATCGCTTGGCTTGAACGTCAATCCGATTTTGCTTGGCGATCAGGCGGGCTTCAATCCAAAAACAGATTTCACGCCCATCGGCAACGCTGCGACCCTTCCGCTGGTAGCCGTCACGGCCTACGATGCACCCATCAAAACGATGCCGGAACTGCTCAAAAAAGCCCGTACCAAGCCCGAGGCTGTGAGCTTTGCATCGTCGGGCAGCGGGGGTTCGGGTCACCTCGCAGGCGAATTGCTTGCCACCCTGGCAAAAGCCAAAATGCTGCATGTACCCTATAAGGGCAATGGTCCGGCGCTGTTGGAAGTCATGTCGGGTCGCGTGGACTACATGTTTTATCCGGTGATCGGGATCGCCGACAATCTGGCCGCCAAGCGCATCAGCATCCTGGCGGTGGGCACAGCAAAAAGACTGCCGCAATTCCCGGACACACCTACCATGGCTGAATCGGGTTTCCCTGGATTTGAAGAGACCGCGCCATGGGTGGGCATGCTCGCACCGGCCAAAACGCCTGCCGATATCGTCAATCGGCTGAACGATGCGATGGTCAAGGCTCTGGCTAAGCCAGACGTGAGGGCACAACTTGAAAAACTCGGTGCGGTTATTGTGGGGGACTCTCCAGCAGCCTTCACCGCCTACCTCAAGCGCGACTATGACCGCTGGGAAAACGTTGTCAAAACAGCGGCCATCAAGCCCGAAGTCAACTAGTTCGCCGCGCGTATGTCCCGCGGTTTTCAGTCGAGGCGCCAGTGAGCCAGAGCATATCCAGAGCCTATTCCATCGAAGACCTGCGCCGATCTGCGAAACGACGATTGCCCAGAGCCGTTTTTGATTTTTTTGATGGCGGCGCGGAGGATGAAATCACGCTGCGGGACAATGCTAGTGCCTACCAGCGCCTTAAGCTTGTACCCCGGGTGCTGACGGACGTCTCGGCGATCGACACCAGCACACTCATTTTGGGGCAGCGAGCTGAGCTGCCCATCGCGATCTCTCCAACTGGAGCGGTAGGGTTTGGCTGGCGCGGCGGCGATATAGCTATTGCCCGCGCCGCTGTAGCGGCCGGTATTCCCTACACATTGTCCAGCACCGCAACGGCTTCCATTGAAAGCATTGCAGACCAAGCGCCGGGCCGGCTGTGGTTTCAGGCCTATATTTTGCGAAACAAGCCCTTCTTGGCCGGAATGATTGAACGCGCCCGTGTCGCGGACTACGAAGCGCTGGTGATCACGGTTGACTTGCCTGTCGGCGGCAAACGGGAACGTGACTTTCGCAATGACTTTTCAGTGCCGTTTCGGTTCACAGCCAAAAACATGTGGGACTTTGCCCAACATCCAAGATGGCTGTCTAGCATCCTGCGCTATGGCATGCCAGTCATGGAAAATCTGGTGGGCCTCGAAAAGCAGGCTACCAACGCAACAGGCATCGCCTCATCCGTCGGCCGTAACTACGACCCGGCTTTTAATTGGGAGAGCCTTCAAAAAATTCGCGACAGTTGGCCCCGCAAGCTGATCGTCAAAGGTGTACTCAGGCCTGAAGACGCGCTACGGGTTGCCACGATGGGCTGTGACGCAGTGGTTGTCTCCAACCACGGTGGCCGGCAACTCGACAGCGCAGTGGCCACCTTTGACGCCTTGCCGTCGATTGTCCGCGCGGTCGACGGTCGGATTCCTGTTCTACTAGACGGCGGAGTGCGACGCGGCAGCGACATACTCAAAGGTCTGGCACTGGGTGCCCAGGCGGTCATGCTGGGCCGAGCCACGCTCTACGGAGCATCGGCTGCGGGGGAGGCGGGCGCCGGCCGGGCGATTGCCATTTTGAAAGACGAGTTGACGCGTAGCATGCAACTGTGTGGCGTGCGCCAGACCAGTGAAATAGATGCCTCGCTGCTGTTCGACGCTAGGCCATGAACGCTGCACCACGTGGCTTGCAAACACTCCTCTAGTAAGCCCTCTGAAAGTTTGCCCGGTTTTACTTCTGAGGCTTGCCATTTGCACGCAGATTCAAACTAATCCTGGAGACCTTGATGCCTTTTCAAACTACTTTTCAGCGTCTTCTCGCTGGCGCCTCCACCGCGTGCGTGACGCTGGGTCTGCTGGCCGGCTGCGCCGCACCGGTGCCTGCTCAATCCGTCTCACTGCTCGAACCCGCTGACGGCGCTACCGTAGCTACCACATTCAAGGTACGGTTCGGCGTCAAGGGCATGGCCGTAGCACCGGCCGGTGCCATCGTGCCGGATAGCGGTCACAACCATTTGCTGATCAACAAAATGCCAGTGGCCAAAGGCGAATCGGTGCCTTTTGATGACCAGCATAGGCATTTTGGTGCCGGACAAACTGAGGCCATGGTGACGCTGCCACCTGGGCAGTACAAACTGACCTCACAATTTGCCAACGGCGCGCATCAGTCTTATGGTGCACCCATGAGCGCTACGATCCAGATCACGGTGAAATAGGCTAGGCAATGAGGTTGCACAAGCCGTGGGCAGCGTCAAGTAGCCTATGGCTTTTTGTTTCAACCGAGCTTTAGGTTCACGTTTTTCGTATAGGTGAATTCCATCAGTTCGGAAAAACATTCCTCGCGCCCAATTCCGGATTGTTTGACGCCGCCAAAAGGGGCGCCCATAAAGTGCTGGCTGGCATTGTTGATCCAGACATAGCCAGTCTGAATAAGTTTGGCGGCGCGGTGAGCGGTGTTGAGATTTTGTGTCCAGATTGAACCCGTCAGTCCAAAATCCACGCCGTTCACCTGTTCCCACAATATGTCTTCATCACGCCATTTGAATACCGACATCACAGGCCCAAAAACCTCCTCTTGCGCCAGCCGCATCGTGGGCTGCATATCGGCAAAAACCGTGGCTTCATAGAAAAAACCGTCTTTTAATGCCTTGTCGTCTGGCTGCTTGCCGCCGCACATCAGCCTGCCGCCATCTTCAAGCCCCATGGCCACGTAGCGCTGCACCTTTTCAAGCTGGGCGCGGCTGACGAGCGAGCCCATGGTGGTTTGGGGGTCAGTCGGTATACCAGGCTTGTGGCGTTCAGGCAGCAGCTTGACGACTTTTTCAAGTACCTCGTCGTGAATCGATTCATGCAAAAACACGCGACTGGTGGAGCCACAGCTTTGGCCTGACCAGGTGAAGTTCATGCCGGCGATGATGCCGTTCACCAGCTTGTCGAGATCGGCATCGGGGTAAGCCACCAGCGCGTTCTTACCACCCAGTTCCAACAGAACGGGCTTGAGGTGGTCAGAAGCCGTCTTCATGACAGCCTTGCCAGTGGGCACGCCGCCAATCAGCGTGATTTTGCGAACCAGGGGGTGTCGGCTCATGGCGTCTCCACACTCCAATCCACCACACAAAAAATTGGCCACACCGGGCGGAAAAATGTCGCCCACCAATTCAGCCAGCCGGAGTATCGACAGCGGTGCCTGATCGGGCGACTTGATCACAACCGTGTTGCCCGCCGCCAGCGGCGCGGCCAGTCGGGCGGCGGCAAACATAAACGGATGGTTGTAGGCAACGATGCGCGCGATCACACCCAAGGGCTCCTGCAGCGTGTAGTTGAAGTTGCCATCGCCCATGGGAATAGTCTCGCCCTTGATCTCGGTGGCCAGGCCAGCAAAGTAATCCAGACAGTCAGCAGCAAAGCCCGCATCCATGGCCAGGGCTGACACCGGGTTTCCGTTGTTGAGCGAATCAAGCTGGGCCAGTGGGCCTGCATGTTCGCGCAAGACTGCCGCGGCCTTGCGTAGGTAACGCCCACGCTCGACGGGTGGCGTGGCCGCCCAGGCCGGGAATGCCGCCTGCGCCGCTCTGACCGCTGCATCAACGTCATCGGCATCGGCCACAGGCGCGGCCGTGATGGCCTCGTTGTAGCTTGGATTGATAGTCTCCAGGTAGCGGCCCGCCCTGGGCGCGTGCCAGGCACCGCCATAGTAGAGACCGCGTTGGGTGGGCAAAATGCCGGCCGGGATGTCTTTGGCGCGCATGAAATCCGTTCCTAAAAAGCCCAGTGGCTATGAATGGGTTAGTCCGACGTCCGTGTCAATCCAGCCGTCATGGCCGCGCTGTAGCCGGTCTGCACCACGACATCCACTACAACACTCGCACCGCCCTTCACAGCAGCGATGGCCTCCACCAGCAACCGCTCCAGTTCAGCGGCGTCCTCGACCGGCCCAAACCCCGTGAGACCCTGGCCGCGTGCCATCATCGCCAGATCGGGTGCCGGGTCGCTAATGCGCTGGCCTATCCAGCGGTTTTCAATCGGCCGCAAACGTTGACGCGCCACCCGCTCCTGATGCACTTCGTCATTGAAAAACGAACGGTTGTTGCAGACCACCATCAGCATGGGAATCCGCGCATTGGCGGCCGTCCAAAGGGCATTGACGCCCATCATGTAGTCGCCATCGCCAATCACTGCAACCGGCAGACGGTCGGTTCCCTTCAGGGCTAATGCCGAGCCAATCGACATACCTGGGCCGGAGCCAATTCCACCGCCGCCGTCGTAGCCTAAAAAGTCGAGCGGATGCTTGAAGTCCCACATCTCGCCACTCCAGCTCAACGGCAAACGCATCAGGCAGACTTTTTGATCGCCCACCGCGCATTTCAAAGTCGCAGCCAGGGTGCTTACTGTCATATTGCTGGCACCTGATGCACCCGGCACGATCTGTAATGGCACCGCGGCGGGAAGCGGCCTTTTGACGGGAGCCGGTGTGCTGCGCGGCTTGAGTTGCTGGTTCAGCAAAGTCACCGCCGGTTCGGGCTCACACAGCAAATGCAGGTCCACCGGCGGCAGACCTTGGTGATCCATGCTCCACCCGTTATGGCTGTAATGGTCTACCGACACCTGAATAATTTTGCTGGCCACTGCTTTGTCGGCCCATGCCTGCTTGAGCGTGCCCGACAGGTCAAGCCAGTCCAAACTCAACACCACATCGGCCCCACGCAGCACAGATTGCGCATTGGGCGTCAGGAAAGCCCCAGCCGGTGCGGCATGCAAGGGGTGATCAGTTGGAAAAGCCGCGCCTATGCGCAAGTCAGTCAGCACTTCTGCATTCAGCGTTTCTGCCAGTTGGATGCGCTCCGCCCAGGCCGCTTCACTGCGCGAAACCCTGCCCATCAAAATGACCGGGCGACTGGCTCGTGACAGCCATTCCGCGGCCTGCGCCAACACACCCTCTGATGGCCGTGCGGGCGGAGGCGCCAGATAACGCGTCGGGTCGGGCAGCGTCGGCCGTTCACTTAGTTTTGACTCCTGCAGTGCAGCGTCAAAGCAGACATACACCGGCCCCTGCGGCGCAGTCGTGGCGATTTGCCGCGCGCGCAACAGCGCCTCTTGCGCTGACGGAATCGACGCAGGCTGACAGTCCCACTTGATGAAGGGGCGCACCAACGCGGCCTGATCTTGTGCAGTGTGAATCCAGTCAATCCAGGGCCGGCGTTTGTTGGCATCGACGGGGCCGGTAGCGCCCAGCACGATGACCGGTACCCGATCTACCCAGGCATCAAAAATCGCCATCGAGCCATGCATCAAGCCTACGTTGCTGTGCAAA
>JANMBW010000314.1:0-8171 GCA_031360565.1 Polaromonas sp. | reverse complement strand
TATCACACTGAGCAGCCCGATGTCGCGCACCAGGGCAGGCAGCGCGACCTGGTATCCAGCCAGATCTAATGAGACTGTTGACTTCCAGAAGCCGCTGAGCAACACCAGCGCCAGCACTATCCCCAATAAACAGGCGTTCAGGCTGCCGTCCCATCCGCCACGACTGCCCTCGGCTTGATCGGGTTCATCAGCATCCGACGATTTGCCTTCCTTCCTGAACATCGCGCTGTCGATCAGGTAAAAAATAACCAGCAAGCTGCACGCCAGGAACAACGTTTCAGAAAAAAGTTGGCGGGTGGTCCAGAAAAAATCGACACCCTTTAAAAAGCCTAGAAACAGGGGCGGATCGCCCAATGGCGTCAGAGCGCCGCCCACATTCGACACCAGAAAAATAAAAAATACCACCAAGTGCACTTTGTGCACCCGGCTGTGATTGGCGCGGAGCAGCGGCCGGATCATCAGCATCGACGCACCTGTGGTGCCCATGATGCTGGCAAACAGGGTACCGATGGCTAACAGGCCGGTGTTGCGCGCAGGGCTGCAGCGCCACCGGGCCCGAATAAAAATGCCGCCGGCCACGGTATACAGAGCCAGCAGCAAAAGCATGAAGGGAAAGTAATCGAGCAGCAGTGCGTGCAGTAAAGCGCCTCCGGCCATCGCCGGGCCGGACAGCATCAGGAACGGAAGAAAAAAGGCCAGCGACCAGGCCGCCGAGATTTTGCCGAAATGTGCATGCCAGAACGCGGGCGCCAGCATGGGTATCAACGCCATGGACAACAAAATACCGACAAACGGAAGTGCCCACAGCCCCGACAGCTTGCTGCCATCGACCTCCGCTGCCACCGCCAAACCTGACCAGCTCAAAGCCATGACAAAGCCGCCGATGGTCCGCAACTGCAAGCGGGCCGCCAAATGCTCGGGCAGCACACCAGGCATCAGGCGATCTCGAAAACCTGGCGCAAATAGGCGAGGTATTTTTCGTCATCGCACATGTTCTTGGACGGCGTGTCGGACAGCTTGGCCACCGGTTGGCCGTTGCAGCGGATCATCTTGATCACGATTTGCAGCGGTTCATAACCCAGATCGTTGGTCAGATTGGTGCCGATACCAAACGCCAGCTGGCAGCGCCCCCTGAACTGCTGGTACAGCTCGACGGTACGCGGCACAGTCAGCCCGTCGCTGAAGATCAGCGTCTTGGTTCTAGGATCAACCCGGTTCTTGCCATAGTGCGCCAACATGCGCTCGCCCCACTGAAAAGGATCGCCGCTGTCATGCCGGGTGCCATCAAAGAGCTTGCAGAAGTACATGTCAAAGTCGCGCAGGAAGGCGCTCATGCCATAGACGTCTGACAGCGCAATGCCGAGGTCGCCGCGGTACTCTTTGGCCCAGGACTCGAAGCCAAAAACCTGGCTGTCGCGCAGGCGGGGGCCCAGCGCCTGACAAGCCTGCAAATACTCATGCGCCATGGTACCCAGTGGCGTCAGACCCAGTTGCATGGCAAACAGCACATTGCTGGTGCCGGCAAACTGGCCGGACGGCCCGGTGCCCAGACGGCTGCTCAAGGTTCGCAGCACCTCCTGGTGCCACACCTTGCCAAACCGGCGGCGCGTGCCGTAGTCGGCGATCTTGAGCTCGCGCAGCCCGTCAGCCTGCAGCTCGCGTATTTTGGTGTCCAGCCTGAGCCGCCCCTGCGCGAAATCCGGCTGCTTCTGGTTGTTGCGAAAGTAAACCTCGTTGATGATGCTGAGCACCGGAATTTCAAACAGGATGGTGTGCAGCCATGGGCCTTTAATCGACACCTCGATCTCGCCTGAGGGCAAGGCGCTGACGTGGACATACTTTTCGTTGAGCCGAAAAATACCCAGAAAATCAATGAAATCGCTCTTGATGAAGCGCATGCCTTTGAGGTAAGCCAGCTCTTCGTCCTCGAAGTGCAAATCGCACAGGCCAAGAATTTCGTGCCGGATCTCATCGACATGCGGAGCCAGTTTGCCCATCCCCGGTGCGCCTGCGTTGCGACACTTGAAGCGGTACTCCACCTCGGCACCCGGAAACTGGTGCAACACCACCTGCATCATGGTGAACTTGTACAGATCGGTATCAAGCAGGCTGGTGATGATCATGAGAAAAGCTTCGGGGCCGTGAGGGGAAGTCGGTGATCAGCCCCATGACCGATGCGCCATGGATCGATCTGCAATTCAGGTACCCAGAAAATCCACCTCGAACAGCAAGGTCGCGTTCGGCGGAATCACACCCCCAGCACCGCGCGCGCCATAACCCAGATCGGCAGGAATCACCAGACGGCGGGTACCGCCCACCGACATACCCTGCACGCCCTCGTCCCAGCCTCGAATCACCTGTCCTGCACCCAGTGCAAATTCAAAAGGCTGGCCGCGGTCTTTGCTGGAATCAAACTTGGCGCCCTGAACGCCGTTGTTGTAGAGCCAGCCGGTGTAATGCACCTTGACGTGTTGACCGGCTTTAGCGATGGCGCCGGTGCCAAGAATAGTGTCTTCATACTGCAGGCCGGACGGCGTGGTGGTCAGATGGGTGGTCATGTCAGTGTTTCTTTCAAAAGTGGACATCAAACGGTATCAAAAACACCCGCAGTGTTTTTAGGTCAAGCGCTGACTTTACCCGCAACCAAGCGCACCGAGCGGTCGGCACTGGCCGCCAGCAACTGGTTTTGCTCGGCCACCAGCAGCGTCATGCCGTCACGCTTGAGCGCCAGCAGGGCATCACGAATGGCCTCGACCAGCACCGGCGCAATGCCTTCGCAGGGCTCGTCCAGCAGCAGCAGACGGGGTCGGGTCATCAGCGTGCGGGCAATCGCCAGCATTTGCTGTTCGCCGCCGCTCATGTGGGCGGCGGGTCGCTGCAGCATGGTCTTGAGCGCCGGAAACAGGTCCAGCACCCATGACTGCCGGGCATCGGCCTGCGGCGCAGCCACCACCTGCAAATTTTCCAGTACGCTGAGCCCGGTAAACAGCCTTCGGTCTTCTGCCACATAGCCCAGTCCGGCCCGAGCTCGCAGGTGGGTTTCCCAGCCGGCAAGATCCACCGCGCCGGTCTGGGATTGGTAGGCGATCCGGCCCTGCGTGCTCACCTCCAAACCCATCAGTGCCTTGAGCAAGGTGGACTTGCCTGCACCATTGAGCCCTTGCAGCACCACAAATTCACCCGCATGGATCTGCAGCGACACCCCGAACAGCGCTTGCGCCGGCCCGTAAAAGGCGTTGAGATGATCGACTTCAAGCATGGCGCGGCTCCCCAGCGGGCGTTCCCAGGTAGCGCAGCCTAACCGTGCTATCGCGCGAGATCACATCGAATGAACCTTGCGCCACCAGACGCCCCTCAATCAACACCAGCACCCGGTCCGCCACGCCTGCCACAGCGTCCATGTTGTGTTCGGTGTAGAGCACCGCCATGCCTTGAGCGGCCAGACTTTTCACCACATGCATCAACTCTGCACGCTCGGGTCCCGCCAGGCCAGCCGCAGGCTCGTCCAGCAAAAGCATCCGTGACGCGTCATTGGTCGCGATACTTGACCCCGAGACATCGGACGCAGCAAGGTTGGGCGCCAGCGCCATCGCCAGTTCAAGGCGTTTTTTTGCGCCATAGGGCAGGCTCAGCGCACGGTGATCCGCCAGGCTGCCCAAACCGGTTTTTTCTAGTAGCGCAGAGGCTGTCTCACGCGACTGGCGGTCCAGCACTTTGAAGGCAGAAATAGCCTTCGGCCCTCTTCCGGCCTGCACGCAAAGCTGCACATTTTGTAGCACCGTGAGCGCTTCAAAAACTTGAGCAACCTGAAATGTGCGGGCAATGCCCAGGCGCAAACGCGCGGCGGGCGGCAGCGGCGTCAAGTTTTGCCCCCGCCAGGTCAGGCTTCCGCTGGTAGGCCGGTACTGGCCCGCGATGCAGGCAAAGCAGGTCGACTTGCCCGCCCCATTGGGTCCAATCAGGGCCACGCATTCCCCCGGTGAAACCGTCAAGCTCACGTCATCGACGGCCCGGATACCACCGAAGTGCTTGACAAGATTTTGAACCTGCAACATCAGCCAGGAGTGACCGAAACCGCACGCCGGCGCTGGCCAGGTAATCGCTGAAACAGGGACAAGAGGCCCGACGGTGCCAGCACCATGACCAGCATGATCAGCAGGCCAAGCAAGCCGCGCCAATAGGTCACCTGTCGGCCCAGTTCAGCGCCCAGGTAACTCAGCAGCGCACTGCCGACCACGGCCCCCCACAGCTGGTGCACGCCGCCTAACAACACCACCAGCAAGGCATCAACCGACGTTGATACGCCAGCGACCGACGGAAACACCGCGCCTTTGTGCGCCGCAAACAAGCCGCCCGCCAGTCCTGCCAGAACCGCACTTTCGACAAATATGCGGTACTTGATCCAGCCAATCGACAGGCCCGACGCGGCCGCCCGAAGCGGCGCATCGCGCAAAGCCTGCAGGGCTGCCCCCAGGACCGACCGACCGAGACAGCGGAGTGCAAAAACTGATCCCAGCGCTAGCCCGACCAGCAGTGCGTAGAAAAGCGCCCGGCCATCCTCGTCAACCAGGGTGAGTCCGATCAGGCCGTTGTCGCCGCCGGTGAGACCCACCCATTGCGTGGCGCCGGCCCAGATGACCTGCGCCAGGGCCAACGACAACATGGCCAGGTACACCCCTGCACTGCGCACAACTGCTGCGCCAAATAGCGCAGCGACCAGCAGTGCGGCACCGCAACCGGCCGCCAAAGCCAGCGGCAGGGACGCACCCCAGAGGCTGTGCGACAAGGCAGCGGCATAGGCCCCCAGCGCAAAAAACGCCGCATGACCAAAACTGACCAGGCCGCCCAAAGCCATCATGGCCTGCAGACTGATGCCAAAAATCATCACGATCAAGGCATCAGCGGCCAGCGTTTGCCAATAGGGCCCGCCCAGCCAGGCCATGCCCGCTGCCAGCAGGACCAGCGAAACAATAGTCAGGTTGGGTAGCGCGCCCAGCTGGAGACCCGAGAATTGTTGCGCCGGTTCACGAGGCGCATCCAGTACCGAGGCAGCGGATCCAAACAGCCCTTGCGGCCGAAACACCAGAACCACCGCCATGGTCAAAAACACCAGGACCAGCGTGGCTTGCGGAAATACGCTGATACCGAAAGCGTGAACCAACCCGATCAGCAAGGCAGCCGCAAACGCCCCGCCTATGCTGCCCAGACCACCGGTCACCACGACGACAAAGGTTTCAACAATGACATTGATGTCCATTTGCAGGTGCGCCGGCTCGCTTGGCAATTGCAGCGCACCGCCCAAACCCGCCAGCGCACAACCCAGCACCACCGCACCGAGCATCAAAGGCTTGGGATTGACACCCAGAGCTGCCAGCATGTGTCGATCCTGGGTGGCGGCACGCAGGCGACGCCCGAACAGCGAGTGCTTCAACAGCAGATACAGACCCAGCCAGACCGCCGGACCCAGCGCAATCATGACCAGATGGTAGACAGGAAAAAAATCTTCGCCAATCTGCACGGCGCCTTTTAGCCCTGGAAAACGTGGTGCAAACACTTCGCCCGGGCCAAAGCCCCATTGCATGGCGTCGTGCATGGCCAGCGTCAGGCCGAAGGTGGCTACCAATTGGTAAAGCTCGGGCGCTGCCGTCATTCGTCTTAACAGAAAGAATTCGGCTATAGCCCCCGTAAAACCTGCGCTTATTGCTCCTAATATAATAGCAAATAGATACAGTGGCGCACTTTCGCCCCAGGCCGGGAACCAGTTTGTCACCCAATGGGCGGTGAACAGAGCCCCCAGCATGAAAAAACTGCCATGGGCGAAATTGACGATACGCGTCACGCCAAAAATCAGGGTCAGGCCTGCCGCCATCAGAAAAAGCGTGGTGGCGTAGGACAGACCGCCCAGCAACTGGGTGACCAAAAAGGTCATCCGATCAGGACCAGACTGGTGGCAGGTGGCTGATCATCAATCGAGCCAGGTTGTGAATTCACTGGCCGGCACGCGAGGGGTGCGAAAGGTATTGACCCGCGCGGTGTCGTCTGCATAACCCAGCGACATGCCGCAAACCAGCATTTCATCAGGCCCGGCGCCGATGTGCGGCAAGATGATTTTGGCGAAGCCGTTCCACGCTGCCTGAGGGCAGGTGTGCAGACCATGGCCACGCGCGGCGACCATCAGGCTTTGCATAAACATGCCGTAGTCCACCAAGGAGCCACGGCCCATGACCCGATCCAGCGTGAACATCAGGCCAACCGGGGCGTCAAAAAAGCGGAAGTTGCGCTGGTGCTGTGCATGCATCATGTCCTTGTCGGCTTTGCCTATGCCCAAGAGACCATACAGCCCCCAGCCGTTTTCACGCCTGCGGTCGATATAAGGCGAGACCCATTTTTCAGGGTAGTAGTCGTATTCCTCCCGGTACTCGGAAGCCAGGCCCGGGTCAGCACGCAAGGCATCATGCACCGCACATACCTTGGCTACCAGCGAGTCTCGGCTTTGGCCTTGCAGCACGTAGACCTTCCACGGCTGCGTGTTGGTGCCGGAAGGCGCCCGACTCGCTACCTCTAGCAGGTGCGCAATGCTGTCCATGGGCACGGCTCGTGGCAGGAACTGGCGAATCGATTGACGGCTTTCAATAGCCCAGTCGACCGCGTGGGCGGTTTGATCAGAAGAAGTCACGGTCACTTCAAGGTCTCCAGAGCAGAAATCAGCGACGAAGGCAGCACCACGGGTTTTCGCGTGAGCCGGTCAACATAAACATGAACGAAATGGCCCTTGGCTGCGCAGGGCAGGTCCGGATGGCCAGGGAACAGCCCGAGTTCATAGCGCACGCTCGACGATCCGATGCGGGCGATCCGAATACCCACCACCACGGGGTCCGGAAAGGCCAGCGGAGCAAAGTAATTGCATTGGGTTTCGACCACCAGACCGATCACTGTGCCTGCGTGAACATCCAAAGCGCCGCTTTCTATCAACAGGCCGTTGACCACCGTGTCGAACCAGCTGTAGTACACCACGTTGTTGACGTGGCCGTACATATCGTTGTCGGACCAGCGGGTGCCCAACTCACGAAAAACCTGGTATGCGCTGCGGGGCTCGGCCTGGGGCCTTGGGAGGAAAGTCATCGGGCATGATTTTGCCACCGCTGCCAGTACTCAAGCGCTACCCGGTAGGTGTTGATCTG
This sequence comes from Polaromonas sp., assembly GCA_031360565.1. GTDB lineage: Bacteria > Pseudomonadota > Gammaproteobacteria > Burkholderiales > Burkholderiaceae_C > Polaromonas. Next base: position 990 of record JANMBW010000314.1, on the reverse strand, counting down.
TACCTGCACGGTTTCTGCCAAGTCGACACCGTAGCCGCCGGCCATAGAAAACGCCAGCGGAATACGGCGTTTCCAAGCCCAGTCAAAAACCCGGCGGTCGCGGGCTTCAAGACCATCGAAGCTAAGGGCCAGGCGACCGAGGCGATCGCCTTCATGGGCGTCAGCACCAGCCAGAAACAGCACCAGCCCGGCATCGAAGCGCCGGTCCAGTTCGTCGAGCGCGTGTTCCAGGGCTTGCAAATAGGGAACATCGGTACAACCGTCAGCCAGTTCCACATCGAGGTCACTGGCTTCCTTGCGAAACGGAAAGTTCTTCTCGCCATGAATCGACAAAGTGAAAACACTGTCGTCACGACAAAAGATACTTGCGGTCCCGTTGCCCTGGTGAACATCCAGGTCAATCACTGCGACCTTTAAAGGTTTGCGTTGGATTCGGTAGCTGCGGGCGTACTCGGCTTGCATCAGGCGAGCCGCCACGGCGGCGTCATTGAAGACACAGAAGCCGCCACCCCTGTCGGCAAAGGCATGGTGCGTGCCACCCGCGAGATTGGCAGCAACACCTTCCGGTCGACTTCCCGCCGTCAGTCCGAGCGCCAAGCGTGAAGCGGCTATGGTGGCCCCGGCGGAGCGGCGTGCCCGTTCGGCCATGCCAGGACTCCATGGAAAGCCGATTTCACGCTGCGCAGCTGCGGCGAGCGTGCCGTGGCTGATGGCATCGATGTAGGCCGGCGTATGCGCCAGCGCCAGTTCACCATCGCTTGCAGCCGGCGCCTGCAACAGCTGTACGCCCGGCAGTTCCCGCACCACCCTGTCACGCAGCAATTTGTACTTGGCCATGGGGAAGCGATGGCCTGCCGGCAAGGGCAATACAAAATGGTCGGCGTAGAAAGCTTTCAAGATCAGCTAGGAAAGTACAAGCAGGCGATTGTGACTGGCGGATGAAAAACGGCATCAAACTAGGGCACCGCGTCTAAAATGGTGCGGTGCAAC
>JANMBW010000309.1:0-8766 GCA_031360565.1 Polaromonas sp. | reverse complement strand
GCCGCATTTTCGGCCAGGTCGACCTGATGTCCCTCATCATTGAGAATTTCTGAAAGAAGGTCGCGTATGCCCAATTCGTCATCGACCACCAGAATATTTGCCATGATTGAATCGCTGCCTGCGTGTTGTTGACGATTGTGACGTCGATATGGAGGTTTTTACTTGCGCGGGTGCGAGCCTTGTCAAGTCGCCACTGCAAATGATAACGATACTTGCGCCCCCTGAACGCTACCGTCGGCGACACGGTTTGAAATGTCGATGCGCGCACCATGCTCATCGGCAATTTTCTTGACCACCGCGAGCCCCAGTCCGGTTCCCTTGACTTTGGTCGTGACATAGGGCTCAAAAGCGCGCTTGAGAATATGCGCGGGAAAACCTGTGCCGTTGTCACGAACGGTGAAGCGTACCCGCCTCAAGGAGTCCGAATAGTCGGTCCTCAGGGTCACGCGGGCATTCGGCATGCCCTCCTGGGCATCCTGCGCGTTCTGCAGCAGGTTGTGGATGACCTGCCGCAGCAATTGCGCATCGCCCAGAATCGGCGGGGCGCTCGCATCAAGCTCGGCAACCACCGGCGCTGCCGGACTGGCGTTGTCGCCGTGGTAGAGCTGCAGCACATCATGGATAAGCGCATTCAGATCGACCGGGACAAGCTCGGCGGCAGGCAGGCGCGCATAGTCGCGGACTTCGTTCACCAGGCGCTTCATCGCGTCCACCTGGTCGACGATGGTTTTGACGGATTTGGTGAGCAGCGCCTGCTCGGTCGGACTGACCTTACCCGAAAGTCTCATTTCCAGCCGTTCCGCGGAAAGCCGGATCGGCGTGAGCGGATTCTTGATCTCATGGGCCAATCGGCGCGCCACCTCGCCCCAGGCCTGGGCCCGTTGAGCCGACACCATCTCAGAAACATCGTCAAAGACCAACAAGAATTCTTCTGTGCCAGGCAATTTGGCGCCCCGTGCGATCAGGGTGATGGCGTTATCCGGCGCACCTGCGGTGGCGGCGTTCAATTCAAACGACTGTTGCCATTGCTCAAGCCCGTGCGGCGCGTTGTCGCGGGAACTGTCACTCAAGAAATCTGCGAACTGAAATTGCACATCCTTGCCAAACATTTCAAGACCTGGAACCTGTCCCAACAATTTGCCGTGATAGGCCGCTAGAGGCGCACGCAAGATCCGGGTTGCACCAGGGTTGCTGGACTGAATGTGTCCGCTGCCGTCCAACACGATGACGCCAGCGGTAAGGTTGTCCAAAATAGTCTGCAGGTTGGCGCGCGCGGCATCGACCTGCGTCATGCTTTCCTGAACCGCCGTGCGGGCATCTGCCAGCTGTTGGGTCATGTCGGCAAAAGATCGGGTCAAGCCCCCCAGTTCGTCGCGACCCTGCAGCGCCGCTTTGGGTGTCAGGTCACCCAGAGCGACCTGCCTAACGCCGTCCGCCAACACCAGCAGGGGCTTGGCCAATTGGTTACCGAGAACAACCGCCAGCAGCACGGCACCGAAGACCGCAAGAAACAGGCTAAGGGTGAGTGTGCCGATGTACATTTTGCGCAAGCCCGCTCTGGCCAGTGCCCGTTCCTGGTATTCCCGGTTGGCTTCCTGCACTGCGATGGCGTTGGCTACCACTGACGCTGGAATAGTCTGCGTGATCTGTAAAAAACGGGCCTCGCCCAGCAAGCCCACGTTGGGACTGTTCACCACCGCGATGGCTTTGATGCGGGCGGGGACAGGGGCAAGGGGAGCCGTCACCACACCATTGGAAAGCTCGCCTGTAGCGGTCGGCCCCAGCTCATCAAGCCCCTCAATTTGCGTGACCACACGGTTTGCCCGGGCGGTGCGAAACTGTTGTGCAGCCGGCCGCTCGGGGTTGATGGTGAAGCGGGAATCACCGACGCTGGCAATCACTTGTCCGGCCGCTGTCCACAACACCACATCCGAAGCCGACAGCTGGTCCCGCAGGCGTTCCAGCGTCAAGCCGGCAATCGCATCGGGAGTTTCGGCCACCTGGGCTGCCGCTTGCCGTGTTTTGTTGGCCAGTTCCAGGGCCATGGCATCGAGCGTTGCGCGGCCCAGATTCAGTCCAGCATCGAGCGCGCCTTCGACCTTGACGTCAAACCAGCTCTCAATCGATCGGGAAACAAACTGGTAGGACACCACATAAATCATTAAGCCAGGCACCAACCCGACCAGCGCAAAGATAGCGGCCAGTTTGACCAGCAGCCGGCTGCCGAAACGGCCGCGCCGCAATCGCAACAAGAGCCGCGTCACGATCCAGCCAATCACCAGCAGCAGCAGCACCGCGACCACAATATTCAGGATGAACAGGCGGGCGTAATTGCGCTCGTAAAGCTCACGGTTGCCGGTTGCTTGGGTAAGCAAAAACAGCAGCACCAGCCCCAGCGCCACCACCGTGCCTATGCCGACGCCGACGGTCCAGCGAAAGGCCCGGCTGCTCTTGAGCGAAGTGACGTTACGCTCCAGGCTCACCATCTCAGCTCATTCACTGTGGCGCTGCCGCAGGTCTGTCGTTGACGCCCGCGGCACCATTGGCAGGTCGAATCGAACCCATATTCAGACGTTCGCTTTTTTTAACTGCAATCGTCCAGTCTTTCTGCCCGGCCACGCCGATCTGGAAAGGTCGCGGAAGCTGGGACAAGTCGAGACTGAAACTGAATTCAAGTTTGTTCGCCACGTCTGGGTCCAGCTCGGCGGGGTCCGCGATTTTCCAGCGCGAGAGGCGCTGGACTGCAGACAGGGCCTCGGACAAGGTGTCGTAATTCTGATTCAAAGTAGCCCGCAGTCCGGCAGAACTGCTGATGAGCCCGCTCACAATATTGACACGCCAGCGTCGAGTCAATGGCTGGAACGCCAAGCGGATGGTGCGGGTTGCACTGGCGACTCGCTTGTCCGTCCAGTACCAGCGATTCTGAAAAATGTCGGCTTCGACCACGAAAAACATGGGAATGCCTTTCTGGAGCGCATCATCAACCGCTGGGGGCAGATCAAATTGCACGATAGCGGACAGATAAAAGCCGTCATCGCCGCGCTCGACGCTCAATTGTGTGATCTCCGTTGCAAAGGCGGGTGCAGACAAGGTGCAACAGGCCAAAACAAAACACCCCAACGGAACGGCCAGAAACCTCGCCGCCCCATCAAGCATGGCGCTTTTCCAGGACCGCGTAATAGAAACCGTCGTGCTCACCTGCCAAATTGTCCGGGAAGACCGGGCTTGACGCGCTGATTTGGGGCAGCAAATGGCCCGGCGAGGGCATTAAACCAGCGTCTGTGTGGTGTGCAAGAAACGTTTGTATCTGCGCCTCGCCTTCAGCCCGGAAAACCGAACAGGTGCAATACACCAGGCGTCCACCCGGCTTGAGCAGGGGCCACAGCGTTTTAAGGAGTTGAGACTGGATGCCCGCCAGCTGGGCCACATCGCCCGGACGTCGCAACCATCGGACGTCAGGATGACGCCGGACGATACCCGAGGCGGTGCATGGGGCATCCAACAGGATGCCATCGAACAGCTCACCGTCCCACCAGCTGGCAGGCTGGGCTGCATCGCCCACCACTATTTGAGCCCGCAAGCCGAGGCGTTGTAGATTTTGGGCCATCCGCTCACAGCGCTTGGCATCTACGTCGAGTGCCGTCACCTCGCAGTCTGCGAGTTCCAGAAGATGCGCCGTTTTTCCTCCGGGCGCTGCGCACGCGTCGAGAATCCTGAGCGGGGCAGCTGACCCGCTGGCCACGGCAAGATCATTCAACAACAAAGGGGCAGCACGTTGCGCCGCAGCGTCCTGCACCGAGAAAAGTCCTTCAGCGTATCCCGGAAGGCTTGGTACAGCCTGGGCACTGGCCAGCACCACGCCCTGCTCCTGAATTGGATATGCTATTATATTTATAGCATTTAACGCACGTAAATAGCCGGCTTGCGTTGTTTTTCTTTCATTAATTCGCAAAATCAGAGCAGGCCGGATGTTATTGGCCTGCAAGATCGCTTGCCAGTGCTCCGGATGGTCACGCCGCAGCCGGTCTATCCACCATTGGGGATGGTTCCAGACGGCTTGAGGATTTTTATCCGTGCGCAGCACCAGCGCATCACGCTCACGCAAGAATCGGCGCAAGCAGCCGTTGATAAAGCTCGCCTGATGGCGGGTCAATTCGCTGCGTTTGGCGGCTTCAACGGCTTGATCCACCAGTGTGTAGTCGGTGTAGAGCGGACCAGAATTGCCAGGGGCACTGGCGAGTGCCGGCATCCCCTTCCAGATCAAGGCCAGAGCAACACACAGCAATGCATCGGCTTCAGGCGGGGGCGGGCGTATGGCCAACTGCTGGCGCAGCGCCTCGGCACGGCCAAGCCAGCGCAGGACGTGAAAACTCAACGCCTGGACGCCTGGCCGCAACCCCGTTTCAACTTCTTCCAGGGCAACCGTCAGGGACCGGCCCTGCCGCACGGCCATCAACACGCTTGCTGCAGCTTGTAGCTGACGCCACAGGGGGACTTGGTTGAGATTTTCTTGCATCGGACTCATAGACACCGCCCGGAACGGAAGGCGAGCCCGTATTAGACCAGCCCGTAAGATCAGGCTGCCCAGACAACGACAGTGGGGGCTAACTTAAGGTGTCAGCCCAGATGTTACTGGCCCAACTCATCGCGTAGCGGCCTTCCAGTTCGGTCGGACCGGCGCTGACACCGCCGGAGCCGGCCACCGTCTTGAAGGTTTTTTCGGCCGCCACATACTCGTGCACACTGGCCACGTGCACGACGTTCTTGTCGTCCACAAAGCTATAGCAAGTGTTGGTCAGCATGGGCGCGGGGTTGACTTCCCAACCTGCAAGCTGCGCCACGATTGCGGCAGCCGCAACCTTGCCATGGTTGTTAGCCATGTGACCGCTTTTGGGCATGGCGGGTGCGGCCAGAATCGAGTCGCCGAGCACATGCACATCCTTGGCAGCAGTCGATTCAAAGGTCAGGTAATCGACGCCGCACCAGCGGTTGTTGGCTTGGTTATTGAGGCCAGTCTGCACGGCAATCGCACCGGCTCGCATGGCGGGCAGGACGTTGAGCACATCTGCCTTGACGTCGTCCTGCACATCAAACTTGATCACACCAGCCCGGCCATCGACGGCCGTGACCTTATGCTGGCCTCGGTATTCCACCATGCCGCGGTATTGCTCTGCCCACACTTTTTTGAACAGCGGCCCTTTAGAGGTGACATCCGGATTGGCGTCCAGAATCAACACCTTGCTGCGCGGCTTGGCTGCCTTGAAATAGCCCGCAATGACCGAGGCCCGCTCGTACGGTCCGGGCGGGCACCGGTAAGGCGCTTCGGGAATGGTGATGGCATATACACCGCCATCGGGCATGGCTTCAAGCTGACGGCGCAGCGCCACGGTTTCGGGACCCGCCTTCCAGGCCTGGAGAATGCGTCCGCTCGCGTTTGCAGCCTGCAAGCCGTCAATAGTGCCAAACATCAACTCTACGCCGGGCGAAACCACCAGCTTGTCGTAAGCGATGGTGGCGCCACCCCCCAAAGTGACCGTCTTCTTGGCTGTGTTGATGGCACTGGCATAGTCTTTGACCACCGTAATGCCATGGTTTTTGCCAAGCCCCGCATAGGACTGGGTGAGGTCACCGATCTGCTTGACACCACTGACCACCAGATTGGAGATCGGGCACGAAATAAACACCTCTTGAGGCTCAATCAGCACCACGTCAATTTTGTAGTCCGACAGCAGCCGTATGTTTTTGGCAGCCGTGGCGCCGCCGTAGCCGCCGCCCACCACTACCACTTTTGCGCTCGCCGGAATACCCGACATTGACGCGCAACCCGACAAACCGAGCAGACCGAAAGCCGCCGAGGACTGTAAAAAATGGCGCCGCTTGACGGCCGGTGTGGACTTCATTACTGGCAGAGTGCTCATGGCGAAGGTTCCTTATTTTTTCTGGGCTGCAAAGTAGCCCGCCAGCGACTCGATTTGTGCATCGCTGTAACCCTTGCTGATCTGATGCATCACGGTAGCCGGTCGGGTGCCGGCTTTAAAGGCTTTCATTTGCGTCACGGTGTAGCTCTTATCCAGCCCGGCCAACCCGGCCACGCTGGAGCCGTCCACTGCCTTGCCGTTGGTGCCGTGGCAGTTGGCGCAGGTGGCGGCCAGGCCTTTCAAATACAGCGCTTCCTTGTCTTGCGCCTGTGCCCTGGCAGAGACGCCGCAGCCAAGGATGACAGCGATGAGGACAGGCGTTAAATTTTTAATAGTCATGGTGACTCCCAGAGTTTGCGTCATGTCGTGGCGGTGGCATCAGCAATGCCGCGGCGGCTCAGTTTGCAGTATCCAGCAAATTTTAAAAAATGGCGTCCTGTCCGTAAACAGCCTCATCACGCGGCGGGGCAGACAGCGCTGGCATGGGCCGACCATAAATACGCCGAATGCGCTCACTCAAAGCGGGATGCGTGTCTAGCCATTGCGACTGGGCGATCGGATTGACCAACAACATATGCTGTACCGATGGGTGAAATGGGGGCGAGCCGTCCTGTCCGGTCAGTTGCTGCCCCGCTACCTTGCGCAGCACGCCACCCAGGCCGTCTTTGCTGCGCGTGAACTGCACGGCTCGTGCATCGGCTAAAAACTCGCGCTGGCGCGAGACCGCCGCCTTGAGCGCCCGGCCAGCCAGCCAACCCAGGGACCCGCAAGCCTTGATGGCCAGACCCGGCACAGCCAGAATCGAGCGATGACCCGCGTCGTCGCCTTCGCACATGCTGCTGCCAAGGTTAAAGATCATTTCCAAACCAAACACCATGCCTGCCAAACGCATGTTCAGATGAGTATCACCCTCGCGGATATGGCTCAATTCATGCGCCACCAAGCCCTGCAATTCATCGCGCGTGAGTTGTTCCAGCGCCCCGCGGGTCACGGCCACCACGGCATCGGCTTCTTTCCAACCACAGGCGAAAGCGTTAATGCCACCTACCCGGTCCACCACCATGGCCAGGGGTGCTTTCATGCCGGCAGCAATCGCCAGCTCAGCGACGATGTTTTCAAGCTTGTGTTCGGATTCACGGCTCGCCGGCCAAATCTCGCGCGCTCCTGCCCGACGCGCCAGCACCTGACCGCCGGCTGCCAAGGCCGAGGTTTCCATCCACCAGCCGCCCAGGACAAAAAGCAGCGTCACACCCGTGTTGACCGCAAAAAAGTAAGCCGGATAAGCGGCGCCACCTCCCGACACGACTTTCCAGGTCAAGGCAAGCGCCAGGTTGACCGCAACCACCAGTCCGACCACCGTCAAGGCGAAGAGCAGCAACAAGCGCAGCGTCTGCGTGCGGGCCTTTTCCTGTTCTTCAAAATAGCGCATGGTGGTGCTGGCAGCCGACCGCAAGACTGAATGAACCCTAGAACTCGACGCGTACCACCTGCCGCTCGACGGCACTGTCTGTCGCCTGCAGCATGGCTGAAGGCGCAAAGCCGAACAAACGGGCAATCAGCAGCGCGGGAAACTGACTCCGGGCATTGTTGTAGTCCAACACGGAATCGTTGAAGGCCTGGCGAGCGAACGTCACTTTGTTTTCGGTGCTGGTGAGTTCTTCGCTCAGCTCGCGCAAGTTCTGGTCGGCTTTGAGCTCTGGGTAGGCCTCGGCCACTGCAAACAAGCGCCCCAAACTCGCGTCCAACGCCTGCTCGGCCGCTCCGAGCGACATCACTGCCTGTGCATTGGCCGGCCGGCTGCGTACGGCATCGCTCGCCGTGCGCGCCTGGTTTCGAGCTGCCGTCACGGCCTCCAAAGTTTCGCGCTCATGTTGCAGGTATTTTTTGGCCACTTCCACCAGATTAGGAATCAGGTCGTAGCGGCGCTTGAGCTGCACATCAATCTGCCCGAAGGCATTGGCGATCACGTTCTTGAGCCGAATCATCCGGTTGTACGCACCGACTGCCCAAAAGACCAGCAGTGCCAAGACTGCAATCGAGACAAGGTTGGTCGGTGTCATGCCGGGCTCCTGAATGCGCAAAGGTGAACTGCCGCAAGGTTAACTGCTTTTTGGTTCAAATGAAATGCTATGTTTTATATAGCTAAAAACCAACGTATTCGCTTGGCTAGGCCGCGATTGGATGATCAGGAGACAAATATGCAGCGGTATCCATTCGCTAGCCCTGCACGCACAAGCTAGAACGATTGTCATTCCCCATGAAAAAAGCCCCCAACCCTTTCATTCAGGACTGGGGGCTCGCCGCATGGTTTCAGCCCGATCACCTCAGGCCAAATCACATGCGCCGGGCTTAGACGCTGTCTGCGCTGTCGCCGTCGGCGCCTGCAGGGACGGCTTCGAGCTCGGCGGCTTCCGCTTCGGCAATGGCGCGGCGCTCGGCATCGTCCATCAGGTCCTTGGCTTTACGTGCCTCGTGGTAAGCCATGCCGGTACCGGCTGGAATCAGCCGGCCGACGATCACGTTTTCTTTCAGGCCGCGCAACTCGTCGCGCTTGCCCATGATCGCTGCTTCGGTGAGCACGCGGGTGGTTTCCTGGAAGGAAGCCGCAGAAATAAACGAATCGGTCGACAGCGAGGCCTTGGTGATACCGAGCAGCAGGTTGCTGAAGGTCGCGGCTATCTTGCCGTCAGCGCGCAGCGCATCGTTATTGTCCAGCATGGCTGAACGCTCGACCTGCTCGCCGGCGATGTAGCTGGAGTCACCCACATTTTCAACCACCACTCGGCGCAGCATCTGGCGAACAATCACTTCAATGTGCTTGTCGTTGATCTTCACACCTTGCAGACGG
>JANMBW010000269.1:0-4165 GCA_031360565.1 Polaromonas sp. | reverse complement strand
GGGCTTGCGGGGCTTTTAGGGGTCTATGTTGGACTGTATAAAACGAATCCTTGGCGGAGAGGGTGGGATTCGAACCCACGGTACCTTGCGGTACGCCTGATTTCGAGTCAGGTACATTCGGCCACTCTGCCACCTCTCCTGAGTGAAGCTCAAATTCTATCAGGCTGATATCACCGTCATTCCGCCCATGTAAGGCTGTAGTGCAGCGGGGATCTCAACGCTGCCGTCTTCGCGCTGGTAATTTTCTAATACTGCCACCAGCGTGCGACCCACTGCCAGACCGGAGCCGTTAAGGGTGTGCACTAACTCGTTTTTACCTTGCACGTTTTTGAACCTGGCTTGCAATCGCCGCGCCTGAAAGGCTTCGCAATTGGACACCGAACTGATCTCGCGGTAAGTGTTCTGCGCTGGCAGCCAGACTTCGAGGTCGTAGGTTTTACTGGCGCCAAAACCCATGTCGCCGGTGCACAGCAGCATTACGCGGTAGGGCAAGCCCAGCTTTTGCAAAATTGCTTCAGCGTGGCCTGTCATGGCTTCCAGCGCTTCATAGCTTTTATCCGGATGCGTGATTTGCACCATCTCAACCTTGTCGAACTGATGCTGACGAATCATGCCGCGGGTGTCGCGGCCATAGCTGCCCGCCTCTGAGCGAAAACACGGCGTGTGGGCGGTGAACTTCAAGGGCAAATCGGCCTCGGGTGTGACCACGTCGCGGACAAAATTGGTCAGCGGTACCTCGGAGGTGGGGATCAAATACAAGGCCGCATTTTCAGCGTCGCCTTCTTGCCCGCCCTTCTTGGCGGCGAACAAATCCTCTTCAAACTTGGGCAGCTGCCCCGTGCCACGCAGCGAATCGGCGTTGACGATGTAGGGCACATAACATTCGGTATAGCCATGCTCTGCCGTCTGCACATCGAGCATGAACTGCGCAAGCGCACGATGCAGCTTCGCCAGCGGGCCCTGCATCACGGTAAAACGTGAGCCGGTCAACTTGGTTCCCATTTCAAAGTCAAGGCCAAGTGGTTGACCCACATCGACATGGTCCTTTGGCTTAAAAGTCAGCGCAGCCGGCGCTCCGCCCAGGCCTTCGGCGGGGCTCCATTTACGCACCTCGAGATTGCCATGTTCGTCGCTGCCCAGCGGCACAGATTCGTGCGGGAGGTTGGGTACTGCCAGCAATAAGGCCTGCATGTCAGCTTGAATCTGGTCGAGTCTGGATGCGGATGCCTCCAGCTCGGCTTTGGAGGCACTGACCTGCGCCATTACCAGGCTGGCGTCTTCCCCTTTGGACTTGAGCTGGCCAACCTGTTTGGACAGCGTGTTGCGCTGGTTTTGCAACTCTTCAGTTTTGATCTGCAAGGCTTTACGCTCGGCTTCCAGCGCCTGAAATGCTTCAACGTTGAGAAAGGCTTGCGGTTGTTTTCGGGCCTCGAGCCGGGCGATGGCGAGGGCCAGATCTTTACGGAGCAGAGTGATGTCAAGCATGGCGAGAAGTAATTTTTATGGCGTGCGATTCAGTCAGCATGGTGGAGCCGGCTATCTCCCACCTCAAGAACATGTCCGTGCGCGTCAAGTTTGAGCCCCTTCGGAAGCGGAAACTTGATGGTTTCTTCAATCCCGGCCATTTTGCGTACTGACACCGCTCCCATCGCCTTGATGCGATCTACGACCTGCTTGACCAGTATTTCGGGCGCCGATGCGCCGGCCGTCAGGCCAACGCGGTTCTTGCCCTCAAACCACGCTTCGCGCAGTTCGCTGGCATCGTCGACCATGTAAGCCTCGGTGCCGAGCTTGACTGCCAGTTCACGCAAGCGGTTGCTGTTGGAGCTGGTCGGGCTCCCCACCACAATCACAATATCGACCTGAGGGCTCAACAGCTTGACCGCGTCCTGCCGGTTTTGCGTGGCGTAGCAAATGTCCTGTTGCTTGGGCGCCCGTACGCTGGGGAAACGCGCTTTCACGGCGGCGCTGATATCGGCCGCATCGTCTACGCTGAGGGTGGTTTGCGTGACCAAAGCCAGGCGCTCGGTTTGCAGGGGGGCAATCCTGGCGACATCGCCAACGTCTTCGACCAGATGAATGCCATTTTCCAGCTGACCCATGGTGCCCTCGACCTCCGGGTGGCCCTTGTGACCAATCATGATGAACTCGTAGCCCTCTTTGTGCAGCTTGGCGACTTCGACATGTACCTTAGTCACGAGCGGGCAGGTGGCATCAAAAATCTGGAAACCGCGGCGCTGCGCTTCCAACTGGATGGCACGGCTCACGCCATGGGCGCTGAACACCAGCGTAGCGCCAGGTGGCACATCAGACAACTCTTCAATGAATATCGCGCCTTTTTGTTTCAGGTCGTTGACGACATAAGTGTTGTGCACGATTTCATGGCGCACGTAAATGGGTGCGCCAAATTTGGTCAGCGCACGCTCAACGATTTCAATTGCACGATCGACACCTGCGCAGAAGCCTCTCGGCTCCGCGAGCAGAATTTCTTCGGGAAGCTGGTTTCCAGGGTTCATAAAACGCCTATTACCTGCACTTCAAACAGCACGGGCTGTCCAGCAAGTGGATGGTTGAAGTCAAACTGCACCGCCTCACCGTCAGGCTTGAGCTGCTGCACCGCACCGGCGTACTGGCCCTGTCCGTCAGGCGTGGGGAACTGCACCACATCCCCAACCCTGTATTGCTCATGCGGGTCACCGAGTTCGTCGAGAAGTTTACGGGCCACCCATTGCAGCAGATCAGGGTTGCGCTCACCAAAGGCCTCGCCCGCCGGTAGAGCAAAGCTGGTGTGGGTCCCCTCCGGCAGGCCGATAAGGCGCTGCTCAAGTGCCGGCGACAGCTCCCCGGTTCCCAGGCTTAGCGTGGCGGGCTTGCCACCAAAGGTATTGATGATGTCAGCACCCGGCCTGCCATCACTGCCTGGTCCGGCCATGCGGTAATGAAGCGTCAAAAACGAGCTGGGCTCAATCGTCGGGGGTGGGGTCAACTTCACGGCAGACATAAAACTTTCGGGGCAGCAGCGGCGTTGCTGATCTGTTTGTAAACTGACCCTATTGTAGAAAGTTGGCTCACCCGCTGGGCCATGTCCCCATCTTGGCCTTTTCATGCTTCTAAAAGACCTGCCCGAGGATGCGCGTCCACGTGAAAAACTGCTGACCCGCGGCCCCGGCGCACTCAGTGACGCCGAGCTGCTGGCACTGCTGCTGCGCACCGGTTTGCCGGGGAAAAATGCACTGCAGCTGGGGCAGGAGCTGGTCGATACTTTTGGTGGACTGGCAGGGCTGCTGCACACCGGACCCGAAGCGCTCCAAAGCATCAAGGGCCTGGGCCCCGCCAAGCGCGCAGAACTGGTGGCCGTGCTGGAGCTGGCGCGGCGGGCGCTGACCGAGCAGCTTAAGGACAAGCCGCTGTTTGATACCCCCACGGCGGTGCGCGACTACCTGCAACTCCAGCTCGGGAGCCGGCGGCACGAGATTTTTGCCGTGCTGTTTCTGGACAGCCAACACCGTCTGATTGCGCTGGAAGAGCTGTTTAGGGGCACGCTCACGCAGACCAGTGTCTACCCTCGCGAGGTGGTCGTTCGGGCCCTGGCGCTGCATGCCGCCAGCGTGGTGCTGGCGCACAACCATCCAAGTGGTGAAGCGAAGCCGTCACGCGCAGACGAAGCGCTGACACACACCCTCAAGGCTGCTTTGAGTCTGGTTGACGTGCGGGTCCTTGACCACTTTGTGGTGACATCTTCTCGGGCAGTGTCTATGGCCGAGCTGGGCCTGCTGTAGAGTCGCGCCCATGAAAGCGCCTGCCATCAAGGACTTAAAAGGGCTTAAAGCCGTCAAGCAGGTCATCGAGGCCCGTGCCAAGTTGGCCGAGGAACAGGAAGCTGCGCGGAAGGCTGCCCTGGCCCGAGCCAGGGCAGAAAAAGAATTTTTCACGCGCGCGGTCGGCCCCTTCAAGCCGTTGGCGGCCAATCACCGACCAGGCCACAGAGTCCACCTGCCACCGGCCCTGCCGGCACCGATTGCGGTGCAACATCAACGCGACGAGAAGGCCGTGATGCGCGAGGCGATTTCGGACGAATTTGATGTCGAAACCCTGCTCGATACCGATGAGGCACTGAGCTTTCGCCGCACGGGAATGGGACCTGACGTGATCCGCAAGCTGCGAC
>JANMBW010000268.1:0-3792 GCA_031360565.1 Polaromonas sp. | reverse complement strand
GCGTCTGTGGCTCCCTAGTGCTACTGGGGTGCTCGCGCCAGCTCAACGAACCGGTAAAAACTGCAAGAAAGTGCCACCCAGAAGGTTCTGGACATAGGTGATGACGGCGCGGCGGTTTTTTTCTATCAGGACCACGGCAAGCAGGTCGAGCCGCCCAATCATCTTGCCAAACTCGCGCTCAAAACTCAGGTTGCGATCCCGCTCGGATATTTCGTCGGCCAGCAGCAGCGGCTGGCCTGCGGCATGGCGGCGACTGGACAGCAGCCACACGGCAATCTCGATGTTGCGGGCGGCGTTGTAGAGGTACTGGGCATCGAGCGAATCGGTCAGATAAAAACTGGTTTTACCGCCGTGTGCGGTGACCAGCATGTCGGCCAAGGCATAAATGAAGCCGGCAACCCTGTCTCCCCTGAAGTCCGGACTCAGCGTCCAGGACAAGGCGACCACGTCACGCTTGCCCTGCAGCTCGGGCCAGGCGCTACGGCTGTCGATCGCCTGGCGCAACTGGGCCAGCGCGTCCTCTCGGCTGGAGCTGCTGGTTTTTCGCCACTCCTGCGGATTGCGCCGGTAAAGCTTGTCGCCCAGGCGCAGCAGGCTGTCCAGGTTTTCGCGCATGCCCAGTGTGGCCATTCGGTTGACGTCGGACTGGACCAGTTCGGATGAGGCGAGCGGGGTAGACGGCACCTGACCTCGCGACATCGGTGCGGGCGGGCTTGCACATCCGCTGGGCAGCCCGGCCAGGCCAGCCGCAATCAGACTGAGGGCGAGCGCATAGCGCCCGGATCTGCGACGCTCAGTCAAATGGCGTGGCACTAGGCTTGACTGTGCACCAGTCCGAGCGAGCGCATGACCCGGTGGTCGATCTTGATGCAGTGGTCCTGTACCACCAGCATGCCGGCGGCCTGGGCTTTGGCCGCTGCCTCGGCATGCGTGATGCCCAGCTGCATCCAGACGCCTTTGGCGCCGATGGCAATCGCTTCATCGACCACCGGCGGAATGTCCTCACTGTTACGAAAGCAGTTCACCAGGTCGATTTTTTCGTGCTGGGCCGCTTCGGTGAGCGTGGCATAAGCCTTTTCTCCGAGCACGTCAGACTCGTTTGGATTGATCGGAATGATGCGGTAACCGTTGCCCTGCATGTAGCGCGCCACATCAAAACTGGCGCGGTGCGGCTTGGGTGACAGGCCCACGACGGCGATGGTGCGCTGGTGGTTAAGAATTTGCACGATCCGTTCATCAAGCGTCATGGATGCCTTCATTTCAGGTCTTGTATTTCACCGAACAACCATACGCCCGACTCGACGCGACGCTGATCGCCTTACCGCTCAACGATTCGCTCAGGCCCTGCCGCACATAGTTGGTGGCGGTTTTGATGTCGTCGGTTCGCGCCGAAGCGATGCTGTCAATGGCACCGGCATAAATCAATTTGCCCTGGGGGCTGATGATGTACATGTGGGGCGTGGTTTTGGCGCCGTAGAGCTGGCCGATTTTGCCGGATTCATCCATCAGGGTCGCGCTGGGGCTGGCTTGCTTGTCGCTTAACCAGGCTGCCAGTTTGGCAGGCTGCAAATAGTCGGCGCTCTGGCTTTCGGTCGAGTTGATGGCCAGCCAGACCACACCCTTGGCGGTGTACTCCTTCTGCAGGCTCTGCATGTTGCCGGAGTAGTGCTTGCGCACAAACGGACAGCCGGGGTTGGTCCATTCCAGCACCACCAGCTTGCCTTTGAAGTCCGCCAGCCGGTGCGGTTTTCCAGCGGTATCCAGCGCCGAAAAATCCGGCGCGTTCTGGCCAAGGCTTGCCGCTGCGGCTTGCGCCAGCGCCACGCCGGGGGCCAGCGATGACAACAGCAAAGACGATGAAAAGACGCGACGGTTCAGCAAGCTATCCCGCATGGTGTGAACTCCATTAAAAGGTAAACAACTACAGTTTGGCCAGTTCGGCCCGCACATCCTCGACCGACAGAACTTCCGACAAGACCACTGGGCGTTGGCCCGGCTTGTATATCGCGTAAACCGGCACGCCACTGCGTCCGAGGCTGCTCAGTGCCGCCGTGACCGCCGGATCGCGGCGGGTCCAGTCGGCGCGCAACAGCACGACTTTTTTGGCGGCGATGTCGGCCAGCACCGAGGCATCGGACAGCGTGGTTTTTTTGTTGTACTGGCAGGTCACGCACCAGGCGGCGGTGAAGTCGACAAACACACTCTGGCCCTGGGCGGTGAGCTGGTCGACCCGGCCCGGCTCCCAGGCTTGCCAGCCCTGCGCGCCATCGGCCAATTGCCCTGCTACCTGCTCCCTATCCTGTATTTTTGTAAGGTTTGACCCGCTAGCCCATATAAACAGGGCGCTAGCAGCTATTGAAAATGTAGCGATGACGGTGCGTGTCTGACCCTTCAAGGTGAGCGCCCAGACGCTCAGCGACAGCAAGACCAGCAGGCCCAGCAGGGTCCCCGCGCCATCGATGCCGCTTTGCTGGCCAAGCACCCACACCAGCCAGGCTACGGTAGCAAACATCGGAAACGCCATCAGTTGTTTGAAGGTCACCATCCACGCGCCGGGTCGCGGCAGCAGCTGGGCAATGCCCGGAACCACGCTGGCCGCCAGGTAGGGCAGCGCCATGCCGACGCCAATGGCGCCAAACACCGTCAGCGCCTGCGCGGCGGGCAAACCAATGGCATAACCGAGCGAGGCGCCCATGAAAGGTGCGGTGCACGGCGAGGCGATGGCGGTGGCCAGCACACCTGATAAAAAGGAGTCTATCGTCGGGTTTTTAGCCTGCAGATTGACCAGGCGGCGCGGTAAAAAATAGCCCCATTCAAACAGGCCCGCCAGGTTCAGGCCCAGTAGCGTGAACAAGAGCGCCAGCCCCGCCACCACCGCCGGGCTTTGCAACTGAAAGCCCCAGCCCAATTGCTCACCTGCCGCGCGGAGCGTCAGCAGCAGGGAGCCGAGCGCCATGAAGGACAGCACCACACCGAGCGTGTAGGCCAGACCGGTGCTGACACGCGACGCCCGGTCGGTAACTTTCACAAAACCGACAACCTTGATCGCCAGAACCGGAAACACGCAGGGCATCAGATTGAGGATCATGCCGCCCACCAGAGCGCCCAACAGCGCGGCCCACCACCCAATAGGCGACGCGATGCCCTGACCGGACTGAATTGGCAGGGCCCCGGCGCTGGCGTTGGCCTTGAGCGACGCTTCCAGCGCCGGCGGTAACTGGGCGACCGCAGCCACGGCAGGCCAGCTGCCCTGGACCGGTGCCTCAATGCGATACGCCGCACTCTCCAGGGCGACCACTACTGGAAGGATTGCGGGGCTCTCGGTGCGCAGCGGGGACAGGGGCACCTGCGCCGTCCAAACCGGCCCCTGCCAAGTCTGTTGCCAGGTCGCAGCCGGCTCGATCACGCTGCCGGTTTCAGGAAAAAACGCCAGCGTCTTGCCCGTCAAGGCTGCGGGCAGCCCGCTCAAGCTCACCTTGAGGGATTTCCCGCTGACTTCAATCTGGCTGTTGCCAGGTGGCAAAGCTTGCGGCGCGGCAGCAAACGCTGCCTGAAAGGCCCCGCCGCTGAGGGCTGAGGAACTGGTTGCCGGAACGGTCAGCGAAAACGTGCCCTCCTGCGGAATACATTCCTTCTTGCACACCAGCCAGGTTGCCTTCAGCTGGACGTCCAGCTGCGTGCGATTGAAGTCTGATGTCACGGTCAGGGGGACCGGCAGCAGCACGGTATTTTCATAGCCGTAGTTGGCCAGTGTGCCGATCGTGATCTTTTTAGGTGTCGGCCAGGCGATAG
>JANMBW010000267.1:0-5085 GCA_031360565.1 Polaromonas sp. | reverse complement strand
CCTGCGCGCGGCTGAGCAGCGTCAGGTCATGGACACCGTTGGCGACCGCGCTGGCGATGATGCCCTGCAACCGTGCCACTTGCGATGGGTTGGTCGCCACAATCAGCTTGCCGCAGCGGCTGTGGCCGATGCCGCGACTCTGGCAGTAGTCATACAGCATCTGTCGGCCCAGCACGCACAATTTGGCTTTGAGTGAGGCCTGCGGGTAATAGATGCCGGCATGAATCACCTCGCTGTTGCGCGATCTGGTTCCGGTGCCAATGGCTGCTGCGGCCTCCAGCACCATCACCTCCCGGCCCTCGAGCGCCAGCGCGCGTGCAACGGCCAAGCCGATCACGCCAGCGCCCACCACCACACAATCGACCTGATCCACTATGCCCGTCCCTTTTCAAGTTCCGCCTCGCTTCAATCCTACACGGCGGTTCAACAAATGCTTACAGCTACCCGAATTTGGCCGGCCTACAGTGAAAGCCTTGAGCGCTCCCTGACGCGGCTGCCTGGCGGTCATCGCGAGGGCGAACAAATCACAAACCACCAAGGACTCCCTATGCAAAAAACCACTTCTCGTTTGTCGCTGCTCAATGATTCCAGAGCTCCAGGTCTGGCGCTTGCCCTGAGCGCATTGGTCTGGTCTATAGGAGCACAGGCGCAGACGGGAAATCCGACCCGCACGGGCAGTGGCACGTCGATGTATGGCTTGGGCTCCAGCTACGTCGGCTTGAATGCAGGCCGCTCCAACTTTAGCCTTAACAATGGCCTGGGCGGCTTCTCGGCAGACAAGCGGGCCAATGCCTACAACCTGTATGGCGGAGGTTATTTCAATGACAACCTGGGCGTTGAGCTGGGCTATGCCGATTTTGGCCGTATCGCCCGTGCCGGAGGCACCACCCGCGCGCAGGGTTTTAATCTGAGCCTGGTCGGAAAGGTGCCGGTGGCTTCTTCTTTTAATCTGCTGGGTCGCCTTGGAACCACCTATGGCCGAACCGATGTCACCGCATCACCGGCATCTGGCGTCGCTACCGGCCGCGAAAACGGCTTTGGGGTGTCTTACGGTCTCGGGGCTGAATACCTTTTCAACCCTACCTTGTCAGGCGTGCTGCAGTACGACGAGTACCGGCTGAAATTTGCCGGCGCGGGCAGGGAAAGAGTCAACACCACCAGCCTGGGTCTGCGCTATCGTTTCTAGCCTGATACCACGATACCGCGGCGGGCAGTGCCGCATCGGGACATCAGCGCATCTGGATCGAGCCGGAAACATTGACCGTTACCGTGCTCTTTCCTGCCTCAACGGGAATGGGCGATTCGGCTGAGTCGCTCCTGGCTTGCATGGTCATTGCTCTCGGGCGCGGAATAGTGCCCTGATCGCTGGCACTGACTGCGACGTCACGCAGGCCATAGCCACTGAACCCAAAGCTTTTTGCGATTTCCTGAGCCTTGCCTTTAAAGCGCTCGATGGCCAGAGCTTGTGCCTCAGTCTCGACACGGGAACGTTGCTCGCGGCTTAAGCCGAAACTCACATTTCCCAAACTCAGGGTCTGGATTTTTCCGGCAGTAGCTGTAATGCGCGGGAAATCGCGGCCTTCCAGAACCAGTTCGGTGCTGCCTTGCCAACCGTTGATCCGGTTGTCTTTGCCGTACCGCGGATAGAGGCTGAAGTTGCCGGTGCGAACCTCCATCTGGCCCGGCGCCAAGCCCTGCTGTCCCTGCTTGGCCTGTATCAGGGCGGCGTCGAGCGCCTGCTTGAGCTGGGTCTGCACTGCCGCAGCGTCTGTTCCGCTCTGGGTGGTGTTGAGTGCGATGGACAGAAGGTCCTGCTGGACGTCGATTGAAGCGCTGCTAGACAACTGAGCCACGTTTTGCACCCCCTCACCGCGCGAGGCTTGAGCCAAAACTGCGGTGGAACTGCACCACAAAAAACAGGCGCTGACCAAAGTGAAAAATCTGATTGTCGGCATCGCGGACTCTTTGAACATGCAAAGAGTAAAGCGTAACCCATGCGTAACCCATCGCCCTGATCGATTTCATCGGCAAGGACGACTGGATCGACATTCAGCCCCAGAGCAACTTATGTAACAGTGTGTCAAAGTGATGCGAAAAAGCCATTCCTTACCTTTTCAGCCCGCAAAATAGCTCTGTTACAAATACCAAAAACACCATGACACCAGCCAGCACCACCACCCGAGCCGACAAAATCCTGATCCTGGACGATGACGCGCGAATTCGCGACCTGTTAAGACGCTACCTGGCGCAGGAAGGTTTTGAAGTCATCCTTGCCGAAGACAGCAAAGCCCTGAATCGGATCATGCTGCGCGATGCGGTAGACCTGATCGTGCTGGACCTGATGATGCCGGGTGAAGATGGCCTGTCCATTTGCCGCCGGCTGCGGGCGGCCAACGACCGTACGCCCATCATCATGTTGACCGCCAAAGGTGAAGATGTCGACCGCATTGTGGGTCTCGAAGTCGGGGCCGACGACTACCTGTCCAAGCCCTTTAATCCTCGCGAGTTGCTGGCTCGGATTCACGCGGTGTTGCGGCGCCGGCCGGCGGCTGAAGTTCCGGGTGCACCATCGATTGACCAGGAAATCATCACCTTCGGGCCATTCTCCTTTGACATGGGCTTGCGCACGCTGCACAAAAGCGGCGAGGAACTGCCGCTGACGACCGGCGAGTTCGCCATGCTCAAAACACTGGTGCGACACCCGCGCCAACCGCTCTCGCGGGAAAAGCTGGCGCAGCTGGCGCGCGGCCGAGAATTTGAGCCCTTCGACCGAAGCCTGGACGTGCAGGTTTCGCGCCTGCGCAAGCTGATTGAGGTGGACGCGGCCGCCCCGCGCTACATTCAGACGGTCTGGGGCGTGGGCTACGTCTTTGTACCGGATGGCACCAGCTGAGCTTGCACTCCGCTCAGTCGGCCACCTGAAGGCCGGCCGCGGGCAGAGGTTTATGATGCCACTTCAACCATCGGGCCGCCGTGGAATCAACCGCTAACGTCACCAACCCTGCGCTGCTGGAGACCGCTCCAGCCCCGCTGGAAAGCCGCCCTCACCTGGGTTTCAGCCTATTCTGGCGGACTTTCCTGTTTCTGGCGCTGCTGCTGTTTGGCTCTATCGTGGCCTGGTTGCAAACCTTTCGGGCCCTCGAATCCGAGCCGCGCGCGATTCAAAGTGCGCAGCAGTTAGCCTCATTGGTCAATTTAAGCCGCGCCGCCCTGCGTTATTCGGATGCGATCGCCCGCCTGTCGTTGATCAAGACCCTGGCAGATGAAGAACGGGTGCGCATTTCCCAGCACACGCCCAAAGACCGTTTTGATCTTTACCAAAGTGACGAGCTGGGCCAGCGGATTTCCGAAGAACTTAAAAACCGCTTGGGCAAGGACACCCTGGTCGCCAGTTCGGTCAACGGCGAAAAAGGCTTGTGGGTCGGTTTTTCCATCGATGGCGATGCGTACTGGCTCCAAACCGACCTGTCAAGAATCGGCCCGTCCCGGGGCAGTATCTGGTTTATCTGGCTGATCACGGCTGCTGTTTTGTCTCTGGCTGGCGCTGCCTTCATGGCGCGACTGATTAACCGGCCGCTCAAACAACTCTCGTTTGCGGCCAGTCGCATGCGTGACGGTGACTTTGACGCCAGCCTGCTGGACGAAAAAGCGGCGACCAGCGAGATTCGCGAGGTCAACATCGGCTTTAACCGCATGGCTGAGCAGCTTTCCAAAGTCGAGCAAGACCGGGTCATCATGCTGGCGGGTATTTCGCATGACCTGCGTACGCCGTTGGCACGCCTGCGCCTGGAGACAGAAATGAGCGTGGCCGACGAAGACGCGCGGGCCCACATGGCGGCCGACATCACCCAGCTTGACGCCATCATCGACAAATTTCTGGACTATGCGCGCACCGATCCGGCACGCCTGGGCCCGGTGTCGCTCAATGCCGTTGTCGATGCAGCGGTCTATGCGGTCGCCGACTATGACGACATGCGCATCACGCTCAGCATCCCGGACAATCTGGACGTACTCGCCGACGAGATCGAGTTGTTGCGGATCATCTCCAACCTGATCGAAAACGCACGTCGCTATGGCAAATCGCCCGACACCGGTATCGCCCTGGTAGAGATCTCTGCCAAAACCCGCGACCAGTGGGTCCTCATCAAGGTACGCGACCACGGTCTGGGCGTGGCACCCGAGGCTTTGCCTAAACTCACCCGACCCTTTTTCAGGGGCGATGCCGCACGAACAGCGGCGACCGGTGCCGGCCTCGGACTCGCGATCGTTGAAAAAACCATACAGCGCATGGGCGGCATATTCGGGCTTGCCAACACGGCAACTGGCGGCCTTGCAGCCCACATCAAGCTGCGCCGAAGTTAAAGAACAAAACCGCCGCCAGCGCCCGAATTTATTCTGACCTTTGCTATTATTTAAGTAGCACTACGCAGCTGGCCCGCACAACAGCACGACAGCCCGGGCTTCCATACTGAGACCTTCGCCGACTGGTCCGAGTTTTTCGGCCGTCTTGGCTTTGACGTTGACACAGGACACTTCAAGACCCAGGGTTTGGGCAATCCGTTCGCGCATGGCCGCAATATGGGGAGCGAGTCGGGGAGCCTGGGCAATTACTGTGCTGTCGATATTGCCGATCTGGTAGCCACGGCTGGCGAGCAAGCGATGGGTTTCTAACAGCAAAACCAAAGAGTCGGCCCCTTTGAAGCGCACATCCGTATCCGGGAAATGCGTGCCGATATCGCCCAGGCCAGCTGCACCCAGCAGGGCGTCAATGATGGCATGCAGCAGAACGTCGGCATCCGAATGGCCCAGCAGCCCAACGCTGTGCGGCACCTCAATGCCGCCCAGGATGAGCTTGCGTCCTGACACCAGGGCATGGGTGTCCCAGCCTTCGCCAATGCGGAAGTTAGGCTTGGTCATGAACAAACTTCAAGACGTTGTGGAACCGATAAAGAAGGACTTGCAGCCGCGCGGGTGGCCAAAATTGCCTGGGCCAGCGCAAAGTCTTCGGGGTAAGTAACTTTGAAGTTCTGGGCGCTGGAGGGCACCAATTTTGGAGCCTGGCCAGAAGCTTCCATGGCAGCCGAC
>JANMBW010000238.1:0-2750 GCA_031360565.1 Polaromonas sp. | reverse complement strand
CCATTGAGTTCAACAAGACTCTGGAAGCCGCTTTCAGGAGCAACCCATGGCCAAAAAGACTTTCCTCGACTTTGAGCATCCGATTGCCGAGCTTGAGGGAAAAATTGAAGAGCTGCGTTATGTGCAGACCGAATCAGCGGTAGATATTTCTGAAGAAATTGACCAGCTCGCCAAGAAAAGCCAGCAACTCACCAAAGATATCTACAGCGATCTGACGCCCTGGCAGATCACCAAAATCGCGCGCCATCCGGAGCGGCCCTACACGCTTGACTACATCCGCGATATTTTTACGGATTTTGTCGAGCTGCACGGCGACCGGCACTTCGCTGACGACTTGTCCATTGTGGGTGGGTTGGCTCGTTTTAACGGCACAGCCTGCATGGTGCTGGGGCATCAAAAAGGTCGCGATACCAAAGAGCGAGGCTTGCGTAACTTCGGTATGAGCAAGCCCGAGGGCTACCGCAAGGCGCTGCGCCTGATGAAGACGGCTGAAAAATTCAAGCTGCCGGTCTTCACTTTTGTCGATACGCCCGGAGCCTACCCGGGTATAGACGCGGAAGAGCGCGGGCAATCTGAAGCCATCGGACGCAACATTTTTGAGATGGCGCAGCTGGAGGTGCCCATCATCACCACCATCATTGGCGAAGGCGGCTCCGGCGGCGCGCTGGCTATTTCGGTCGCCGATCAGGTGGTGATGCTGCAGTATTCCATTTACTCGGTGATCAGCCCGGAAGGCTGTGCCTCTATCCTCTGGAAAACGTCTGAAAAAGCAGAAATCGCCGCCGAGGCACTGGGCATCACGGCCCATCGGCTCAAGGCGCTGGGCGTGATCGACAAAATCGTCAGTGAGCCGGTCGGCGGCGCGCACCGCGACCACAAACAGATGGCCTCATTTCTCAAGCGCGCGCTGAACGACGCGTTCCGACAGGTGAGCGACTTGAAGGTCAAGGAGTTGCTGGACCGTCGCTACGACCGCCTGCAAAGCTATGGACGTTTCACTGACACCAAGGCCGAGGTCAGGTAACCCGGCCTCGGCTGCGCTGGCATCGCTGCCTGAGCCTTTCCCGAAGCCCCTTGGCGTTGCGTACAGCGGCGGTGCCGATTCCACCGCATTACTGATGGCCGCCGCGCAGGCATGGCCGGGCCAAGTACGCGCCATTCACGTTCACCACGGCCTGCAGCAGACTGCAGATGGATTTGTCAGCGTCTGCGAATCAGTTTGCACAGCGATGCAGATTCCCTTGGTGGTGCTGCGGATCGATGCCAGGCATGCGGCTGGGGAGAGTCCTGAAGACGCAGCTCGCCGGGCCCGTTATGCAACATTGGCCAGCGCGGCAATGGAGTTGGGACTCAAAGGCGTGTTACTCGGCCAACATGCCGATGACCAGGTCGAGACGATTCTTCTCGCATTGAGCCGGGGCGCGGGCCTGCCGGGTCTGTCGGCCATGTCTGCGCAATTTGAGCGTGGCGGCATGATTTTTTACCGACCCCTGTTGCAGACCCCGGCTGCGGGTCTACGGGATTGGCTGGTTACGCAGCAGATCCTGTTTGTGGACGATCTGAGCAATAACGATCAGCGCTATACCCGCAACCGCATCCGGCACCAGATTCTGCCGGCGCTGGCAGAGGCCTTTCCTCAATTTCGCGAAACATTTGCTCGCAGTGCCCGACACGCTGCGCAGGCGCAGCAGGTGCTTGCTGAAGTGGCTGCAGAAGACTTGCTGTGTATCGGCAGCCCGCCCACCATCACGTCGCTGCAGAGCCTGTCAATCGCCCGGCAAGCCAACGTGTTGCGACATTGGCTGAAACAGGTGCATCAAGCCACACCCAGCGCGGCGCAGCTCGATCAACTGTTGGCACAAATTGCGGCTTGCACCACCCGTGGCCACCAGATTCACCTCAAGGTTGCTTCAGGTCATCTCACCCGCTCTGGCAGCGTGCTGACTTACCTGGCTGCATGACCGTTTAAAGACCAGCGCTGGTTATACTCAAAGGCTTTGCAAAACGCCAAAGCGCTTGCTATTGAAGACCCCCTACGCACGAGTATTGTTTGTTACCCACACCTGAATTTTTCCTGCAATGGCTCTGATTGTTCATAAATACGGCGGTACGTCGATGGGCTCCACGGAGCGCATCCGCAACGTGGCCAAGCGAGTGGCCAAGTGGGCGCGTGCCGGCCACCAGATGGTGGTGGTGCCCAGCGCCATGAGTGGCGAGACCAACCGCCTGCTTGCGCTGGCCAAGGAACTTGCGCCGGCAAAAACCAGCGACGCTTACAGCCGCGAGCTTGACGCGCTGGCCGCTACCGGTGAACAGGCCTCAAGCGCGCTATTGGCCATTGCGTTGCAGGCCGAAGGCATGCCCTCTGTGAGCTATGCGGGATGGCAGGTCACTATCAAAACCAACAGCGCCTACACCAAGGCCCGCATCGAGTCGATTGACGACAAAAAAGTGCGTGCCGATCTGGACGCGGGCAGGGTGGTGATCATTACCGGCTTTCAGGGCGTGGACGACGGCGGCAATGTCACCACATTGGGGCGCGGGGGCTCGGATACCTCGGCAGTGGCGGTGGCGGCGGCGTTGAAGCCAAACGAATGTCTGATCTACACCGACGTGGATGGTGTTTACACCACTGACCCGCGCGTGGTGCCAGAGGCCCGCCGACTTCAGACCGTGAGTTTCGAGGAGATGCTCGAGATGGCTTCCCTGGGCTCTAAGGTGCTGCAAATTCGCTCGGTTGAATTTGCTGG
>JANMBW010000226.1:0-4310 GCA_031360565.1 Polaromonas sp. | reverse complement strand
GCTGCATGGCCAGGGTGAACAGGTAGTGCAAGGTGGAGTGCTTGTCACCATTGACGCTTGCACTGTTGGTAAAACCGGCAAACAATTTGTCTTTCCAGACTTGAGAAAACCAGGGCTTGGAAGACGCGTCGGCAAACTTCTTGAATTGCCAGCTGACGCTACCCATGTAGGTCGGTGAGCCCATGATGATGGCGTCTGCTGCAGCCAGCGTATCCCATGCGCCTTCGGGCAGATTGCCTTCGGCATCGATAGCCACCAGCTCGGCGCCCGCGCCCTCGGCCACTGCCTGGGCCATGCGCTGGGTATGCCCGTAACCCGAGTGGTAAACAACTGCGATTTTTGACATCAAAATAGTCCTTGAGAATTTGAAAAGGTTAAAGAAAAAGAAAAATCATTCGCTGCGTTTGGCATCAAAACTCCATGCTCCGGCACCCCAGGCGGCGACTGTGAGCAGGCCACCGACCACCGCGATGTTTTTAAAGAATGCTTGCTGCTGCTGAACCATTTGCGCGGCTGGAACGTCCCAGAAGCGATGGAAGATGAATGTGATGACGACTGTGAACAAGGCAATTCCCAGGGCCGCCCAGCGCGCCTGAAAGCCCACCAGCAACATAAAACCCAGACCCACCTCAATGACGATTGCCGCTGCCGCTGCCAGCTCTGGAAAGGGAATGCCACTTGAGGCAATGTAGCCAACCGTTCCGGCAAAACCACTGATCTTTCCGACCCCGGCCGGTATGAAGAGCAGCGCCAGCAAAACGCGACCGATAAAGCTGAAGGGGTGTTGGAGAGTATTCAACATAAAAGTTTCCTTGGTGGGTGGGCGATGAAGGTTACGGAAGCGAGGCCGTTGCTATCAGGCTGCGAGATCAAACACCAGCACCTCAGCGTCCTTGCCCGAACGAAGTTGCAGACTGGTTTCAGCCTGCAGCATGGCGGCATCGCCCTGAGCCAGCATCTGCCCATTGACCTCCAGCTGCCCGCGTGCCAGATGAACGTAGATTTTTCGTTCTGGACTCAGAGGCAGCGTCGCGCTCTCGGCTCCGTCCAGCAATCCCGCGTACAGCCTGGCATCAGCATGCACCGTCACTGACCCCTGCGCGCCATCGGGCGACGCGACCAGCCTCAGGGCTCCGCGCTTTTCCTGGGGCACAAAGGTCTTTTGCTCATAACTCGGCGGAATACCCGTCACGTTCGGCTCCATCCAGATCTGCAGAAAATGCGTCAGCTGACCGGGCGCGTGGTTGAACTCACTGTGCTGTACCCCGGTTCCCGCACTCATGCGTTGCACGTCGCCGGGGGGTATGCCCTTGACGTTGCCCATGCTGTCCTTGTGCGCCAGCTCGCCGCTGAGAACATAGCTGATGATTTCCATGTCGCGATGGCCATGCGTGCCGAAGCCTGTGCCCGGGGCAATCCGGTCTTCATTGATGACGCGCAGGTTGCCAAAACCCATGTGATCCGGATCGTAATAGCCAGCAAACGAGAACGAGTGAAAAGACTTGAGCCAGCCGTGGTCAGCATAGCCACGCTCGGCAGACGGACGCAAAGTCAACATTGCAGCAACCTTTCAAATAACGCTGTTGATACTGTGTCAACACTCAGGGGCGATGTGCACAGCGGGTAGAAGCAATGAATGTAGGCCCGTAGCCCGGCCTGACGATGGCCGCGATTTGATGGCATCATTCAAATTATTTGAATGAATGAGTCCGATATGACCGTTTTAGAACTGCGTGATGTGCTCACCCCGGGCGCCTTGGGGCTGATAGACGCCGTCCACCGCAACGGCAGCATGGCCGCGGCGGCCCGGGAACTGGGTGTCGTCCCAAGCACCCTGACCTACCGCATCCGGCAGGTCGAAGATGCGCTGGACGTGCTGCTTTTTGATCGTTCATCCAGGCAGGCCAGATTGACCGTGGCCGGCCAGGAGTTGCTGCGTGAGGGCAACCGGCTGCTGGGCGAACTCGATGCGGTGGCCCATCGCGTCAAACGCATCGCGACCGGCTGGGAGCCGCAACTGACGCTGGCGGTGGACAGCATCATCTCGCGCAGCACGATCATGGAACTGTGCAGCGCTTTTTTTGACCTGGCACCGCCGACACGTCTGAAGATTCGCGAAGAAGCGCTGTCCGGCACGCTACAGGCCTTGACGTCAGGGCAGGCCGATCTGGCCATCGGCGTCGCGCTGGAGTCTGGTAGCAGCCGGGCCCTGCGCAGCAAATCTCTGGGCAATCTGCCGTTTGTATATGCGGTAGCGCCTGGACATCCACTGGCGAAAGCCGCGGCACCGATAAGCGACGACCTGATGCGCCAGTACCGGGTGGTGGCGGTGGCTGATTCGGTGCAGCGCGGCGGGGGCATCACCGTCGGCTTATTGGGGGGACAGGACGTCTTCACCGTGCCGGGCATGCTGGCTAAACTCGATGCCCAATTGCGTGGTCTGGGTGTGGGATTTTTGCCAGAGTACCTGGCCCGTCCGCATATCGAAGCCGGCAGACTCGTTGTAAAGGCGGTTGCCCAGCCTCCGCGCCTGGGGCAACTCAGTTACGCCTGGCACGACCGCAGCGGCAGCGAGCCAGGCCGCGCCCTGCAATGGTGGCTCCAGCAACTTGACCATGCCACCACGCGGCGCGCCTTGCTGGAGCGGCAAAAAGAACCTTAAGAATCGTTTGGCGAGGCCCTTCGCACGACTGCGTGTAGAGTCGATTCACGAAAGGGCCACAATTGGCCGATGCCGGCTGCCGACGCAGCGCCCACCCTCACTTAAAAAAAAGCACGAAGACATGGCCAAAAAATCGAAAATCGATACCGTCCCGGAATCCTCCGCACGTCACTTCGCCGTCATCGGCGCCGGCATGGCCGGGATTGCCTGCGCACGCACACTGATGCAAGCCGGACACGCGGTGACGGTGTTTGAAAAAAGTAGTGGTGCGGGCGGTCGCATGGCCAGCCGCCAGACCGAATTTGGCAGCTTTGACCATGGCGCCCAATATTTCACCGTGCGTGATGCGCGTTTTGAGCGCGCCCTGGCCACCGCGTCGGGACTGGTGCGGCCGTGGAGCGCCAACACGGTTCGCATTCTCGACGAGCTGGGCCGCGTGGTCGCATCTGCGCTGCCCCCAAAAGAGGCCCATTGGGTGGCCACACCGGGCATGAATGCACTGGTTCGGCAATGGGCGCTGCCGCTTGCCGATGCCGACCGACTGATGCTCGAGACCGAAGTGGTTCGGCTGGAGCCCGATAAACTCAGCCCAAAGCGCTGGCAGCTCCAGACCGAGGGCCCCGGTGCCAGCCGCCGCGTACATTGTGGCTTTGATGCCGTCATTCTCGCGCTGCCCTCAGTGCAGGCGCAGGCCTTGCTGATCAGCTCGCAGCTGGGCAAGCCCCTGCTGGCAGCGATGGGCGACGTCAGCGTGGCACCATGCTGGACGCTGATGCTCGCGTTTCCGCAGGCTGTGCAACCCAATCTGCCGCACATCGGCCCGCACTGGAACGCCGCACGCAGCACCCACCACCGCATTGCCTGGCTGGCACGCGAATCGTCCAAGCCAGGGCGCAGCCCGATCGAACGCTGGACGGTACAGGCCAGTCCAGAATGGTCATTGCGCCATCTGGAAGATGACGACGAACGGGTCAAGGCCAAGCTGCTCAAGGCCTTTACCGAAGTCACCGGCATCCGCTCCGAGCCGCCGCATGCCGCAGTACACCGCTGGCGTTACGCGCAAACCACCCAGCCGTTGGGGAAAAGCCATTTGTGGGATGCCAAGTCAGGCCTGGGAGCCTGCGGCGACTGGTGCTTGGGGCACAGAGTCGAAAACGGCTTTGTCTCTGGTCTTGAAATGGCACTGGCTGCGCTCTAGGCATTGAGCCGAACCGCTTTGGCTTGACGCCTCCAGCTACCAGCCCCTACAGAGGTCGTTTTGCGCCCTCACCGACTGGCCCGCTGCATGCCGGCTCACTGGTGGCTGCGCTGGCCAGCTGGCTCGATGCACGCGCCCACGGCGGCAGCTGGCTGGTGCGCATCGAAGACGTCGATACGCCCCGCTGCGAGGCTGGCGCTGACCGGCTGATCCTCGCGCAATTAGCAGCTGTTGGCTTGCAGCCCGACGAGACACCGGTGTACCAATCGCAGCGTGGCGAGCTCTACCAGGCTGCGCTGGACCAGCTCGTGAACAGCGGCTGGGCCTATCCCTGCGCCTGCACCCGAAAGCAGATCACGCAGGCCCTCGGGGCTTCAGGGCAGCCCCACGCTCGGCACGACGAACTGGTGTACCCCGGCACCTGCCGCCAGGGCCTGAACGGACAAGCCG
>JANMBW010000225.1:0-2137 GCA_031360565.1 Polaromonas sp. | reverse complement strand
GAACACCGTCGCACCTTCTTTCACCTGCGCCTGGTTGCCCATGCACAAACTGCAGCCCGGCATTTCCATGCGCGCGCCAGCCGCACCCAGCACACCGTAATGGCCTTCTTCGGTGAGCTGCCGGGCGTCCATCTTGGTCGGAGGAGCCATCCACAGCTTGACAGGAATATCGCGCTTGTTTTCAAGCAGCTTGGAAGCCGCGCGGAAGTGGCCGATGTTGGTCATGCAACTGCCAATGAAGACCTCGTCGATCTTGCTGCCCGCCACTTCGGACAGGGTTTTCACATCATCCGGGTCGTTCGGGCAGGCGACGATGGGCTCATGAATATCGGCCAGATCAATCTCGATCACGGCGGCGTATTCGGCGTCTGGGTCGGCCTTAAGCAACTGCGGATCAGCCAGCCAGGCTTCCATGGCGGCAATGCGGCGGTTAATGCTTCGAACATCACCGTAGCCCTCGGCAATCATCCATTTGAGCATGGTGATGTTGCTGTGGATGTACTCGATGATCGGTTCCTTGTTCAGGTAGACCGTGCAGCCGCCGGCAGAGCGCTCGGCAGAGGAATCCGAGAGCTCGAAGGCCTGCTCGACTTTCAGGTCAGGCAAGCCTTCAATTTCTAGGATGCGGCCCGAGAAGGCGTTGATCTTGCCCTGCTTGGCGACCGTCAGCAGCCCCTGCTTGATGGCATAGAGCGGAATCGCATTGACGAGATCACGCAAGGTCACGCCGGGCTGCATGGTGCCCTTGAAACGCACCAGCACGCTTTCGGGCATATCGAGCGGCATCACACCGGTGGCGGCGGCAAACGCCACCAGGCCGGAACCTGCCGGAAAGCTGATACCGATCGGGAAACGGGTGTGGCTGTCGCCGCCGGTGCCCACCGTGTCGGGCAGCAGCATGCGGTTGAGCCAGCTGTGAATGATGCCGTCGCCCGGGCGCAGGCTGATACCGCCGCGGGTACGCATGAATTCTGGCAACTCGTGGTGCATCTTGACATCCACCGGCTTCGGATAGGCCGCGGTATGGCAGAAGGACTGCATCACCAGGTCGGAACTGAAGCCCAGGCAGGCCAAGTCCTTGAGCTCGTCGCGCGTCATGGTGCCGGTGGTGTCCTGGCTGCCGACGCTGGTCATTTTGGGTTCGCAGTAAGTGCCGGGGCGAACGCCCTGCCCTTCGGGTAGGCCCACCGCACGGCCAACCATTTTTTGCGCCAGCGTGAAGCCACGGCCATTGTCTTCAGGGCTCACCGGCAGCCGGAATTGGGTCGAGACAGGCAGACCGAGCGCAAAGCGCGCCTTCGCGGTCAGGCCACGTCCAACGATCAGGGGAATGCGGCCACCGGCGCGCACTTCGTCAAACAGCACCTCGCTCTTGAGCTTGAACTCAGCAATCACCTTGCCGTCTTTGAGCGCCTTGCCCTCATAGGGACGCAGCTCGATGACGTCGCCCATGGCCATCTGGCTAACATCCAGTTCAATGGGCAGCGCGCCGGAGTCTTCCATGGTGTTATAGAAAATCGGTGCGATTTTTCCGCCCAGGCAGATGCCGCCAAAGCGCTTGTTGGGCACATAGGGAATGTCCTGGCCGGTCCACCACAACACCGAGTTGGTGGCCGATTTGCGCGACGAACCGGTGCCGACCACATCGCCCACATAGGCCACCAGGTTGCCTTTGGCCTTGAGTTCTTCGATGAACTTCACCGGGCCACGCTTGCCGTCCTGCTCGGGCGTCACGCCCGGTCTGGCGTTCTTGTGCATCGCAATCGCGTGCAGCGGAATATCGGGACGGCTCCAGGCGTCGGGCGCGGGAGACAAATCGTCGGTGTTGATCTCACCTGCCACTTTGAAGACGGTCAGCTTGATGGACTGCGGCACTTCGGGACGACTGGTGAACCACTCGGCCTCGGCCCAGCTTTGCATCACGGCCTTGGCGTATTTGTTGCCCTTGTCGGCTTTTTCCTTGACGTCATGAAACTGGTCGAACATCAGCAGCGTATTCTTCAGGCCGCTGGCAGCCTGGGTGGCGACGCTGTCTTCCGGGTCGTCGAGCAAGTCGATCATCGGGCTGATGTTGTAGCCGCCCAGCATGGTGCCGAGCAACTGGGTAGCTTTTTCGCGCGAAATCAGCGCGCAGGTT
>JANMBW010000162.1:0-3901 GCA_031360565.1 Polaromonas sp. | reverse complement strand
CAACACGCTTGGTGTTGAGATCCAGACGTGCGCGGCTTTCGATGAAGAGTGGACATCTTCAAATTGTCGTCAGCGCCTGTCCAACGCCTGTCAGCGCGAACCCACCAGCCCTGTCGGACGACGGGCACACCTACCCGTATTTCTATGGCTGAAGGCAGCTGTATGGTGCCGGCGGCAAGAGGCAGCGATGTGAAGGCTTCCAGAGACTTATAGACTTCGCGCCGAGCAACAGTAAGCGAGATAGTAGTCCTCAAGACCGTTCTACGAATCGCACCACAACCGTAACGATCAGGCGCAAATTGCAATGAAACTTAACGACGCCTTTACAACTTAACGCGATTTGTCATGAAATCAGGCAGAACTGCTTGGTGTCATTTTTCTGGCTCGCTAAGCCCTTCTCGTATCGTCGGGTAGCGTAAGACCAGCCGAAGCTCCCGCTTCAGCCTCTGGTTGTCGAGGCGTCTAGACTCGCCCATGAAACTCCACAGCATCGCGGGCAAGCGCGCCTGCAGTGCCTCCCGTGCCAGCCTCTCAGGACGTGGCAACCGGTACAGGTCAGCGGCAACATCAAAATAGTCGGCCATCTTGAGTTCGCTGTCGTCACTGGTGTTGGTGATGCGCTGAGGTTTGCCGCGCCACAGTCCGGCCAGGCAGGCCCTGGCCAGATCGTCAGCATGAATATGGTTGGTGTAAACGTCGTCCTCCGGTCTGAGCACTGGCGTACCTCTGAGCAAACGTCCTTTCGGTGTACCGCCATCGCGATCAGGCGCATAGATGCCAGGAATCCGCAAAATGTGGACCCTGGTACCCGCAGCCCGCCCAAACAGGCGTGCCGATGCTTCGGCATCGACCCGGCGCCGGGCTCGGGCAGTTTGTGGATTCGCGAGGCGGGTTTCATTAACCCGGTCGCCATGACAATTTCCGTACACGCCACTGGTCGATCCGTAGACCAACGATTGCGGCAAGCTGCGCAAGCGCAAGGCCTGAAACAATGCGCGGGTTCGCGGATCCGTGTCGCTATGTGGCCCCTCACTTGGCGGCGGCGCCAGGTGCACGATCCGGGTCGCCAAGCCTGCCAGTCTGCTTAAGGTGAGGCCGTCATCCAGATTGCCATGCAGCGGCGTGATGTGGCGGGCTCGCAGTTCTGGCACACGCGCCACAGACGATGTCAGCGCGATCACATTGACCCGCGAGGGAAGCAGCGCCGCCACACGCATGCCGACATCCCCACAGCCGACAATCAACACACGCTGGCGGCGAAAGCGCGATGGCAGGGCACCCAGTGGGTTTAAATTAGAAGGCAAAATCCGCTGGCCGCTCAAAAGGCAGAAAATTGAAAAGAACTGACGACCACCAAGGATACCAATATGAGTTTTAGCGTGACTGTGCTCCCCAGCGGACGGACCTTTACCGCCAACGCCGACGAGGCGCTGCTTGCGGCGGCCATTCGCCAGGGCATCGGTCTGCCTTACGGTTGCAAGGATGGTGCATGTGGATCCTGCAAGTGTAAAAAATTGGAGGGCACCGTGGTGCATGGCACGCACCAGCTTAAGGCCCTGTCGGCTGAGGAGGCTGAACAAGGATTCATCCTGACTTGCTGCGGAGTAGCCCATTCCGACGTGGTGATGGAGTCGCGCCAGGTGACCGATGAGAGCGCCTTTCCGGTCAAAAAAATGCCCGTCCGGGTCAACGGCCTCACCAAAGCCTCACACGACGTGATGCTGCTGCGCCTGCAACTGCCCGCTGCCGATGTGTTCAAGTACCACGCCGGTCAGTATGTGGAGTTTTTATTGCGCGATGGCGACCGGCGCGCCTACTCGATGGGCAATGCGCCACACTCCCAGCTGGATAACCCAGGCGTTGAACTGCATATTCGCCACATGCCAGGAGGAAAATTCACCGACCACGTGTTTGGCCCCATGAAAGAAAAAGAAATATTGCGCATCGAGGGGCCCTTTGGCAGCTTTTACCTGCGCGAAGAAAGCGCTAAACCCATGATCATGCTGGCTTCCGGAACCGGCTTTGCGCCGATCAAGGCCATCATCGAACATCTTCAATTCAAACGCATCACCCGACCGGCGATTTTGTATTGGGGCGGACGACGCCCGACTGACCTGTATATGCACGACTGGGTTTTGGGCAAGGTCGCTGAGCTGCCGAATCTTCGCTACGTTCCGGTGATCTCGGATGCATTGCCTGAGGACGCCTGGACGGGTCGCACCGGCTTTGTTCACCGGGCAGTGTTGCAGGATTTTCCTGATCTGTCGGCCTATCAGGTTTATGCTTGCGGTGCGCCCATCGTGGTCGACTCGGCCCAAGCTGACTACCTTGCGGCTGGCCTACCGGCCGACGAGTTTTATGCCGACTCGTTTGTCACCGAAAAAGACAAGGCTCAGGCTACTGCTTGAAGCCCTGCCCGCAAACTTCGTAAATAAGCCCCGGGGACAGACCCGGGGCTTTTTTTATGTCCGCTGTGCGTGCTTTATCGTGTAGCGGTCTGGCGGTCGTGTTTCTGCCGATAAATCGCGCGGCTGGCACGGTTTTGCTCGCGCTTTAGCTTGCGACGCTCGGCCCTGGTCACCTTGCCATCTGCCCTGGCTGCCAGTTTGTCTGACTGAATTCTGGCTTCGCGTTTGTTCAGCTGAGTAGCCTCACGGGAAGTCAAGGCACCCGAGGCGATGCCCTGGTCTATGCGTTTTTCCTGATTTGCCTGGCGCTGGTCAATTTTGGGTGTTGCCAGAGGGTCTTTGGGCGCTGCAGGCGCCTGGGCAAAGGCAGAAGCGCCAACTGTCAAGGCAAGTGCGGCAATGAGTGTCTGAATTTTCATGATGCGTCTTTCTTTATCAGGTGGATAAACCGGGCATGAAGCGATGGCTTCATGCTTTCACAACGCAGCCACTGAGGAGCACGCGCACAGCCTTCATGTAAAGACCGTGTAATGCGGGAGGCCTGGGTAGCTCGATTTTCAATACGCTTTATCGGTTGCAGCGCAATCAGCACAACGGCCTTATGCTATTGAAAAAAACTAGCATCATGACAAGCGGCGCGACTGCTCGTCCAATCATTCCCCCAGATAAGCCGCCCTCACCCGTGGATCGACCAAAAGCGCTTTGGCATCTCCGTCCATGCTCACCAGGCCCGACTCCATTACATAAGCGCGGTCGGCAATGCTCAACGCTCGGCTCGCGTTTTGTTCGACCAGCAAGATGGTGACGCCGCGCGCCGACACATCCCGCACCACTTCAAAAATCTTGTCTACCATGATGGGAGACAGGCCCATGGAGGGCTCGTCGAGCAGCAAGACCTTGGGGCGGCTCATGAGGGCCCGACCTACCGCCAGCATTTGCTGTTCACCGCCGCTCAGGGTGCCTGCGAGCTGGTCCTTTCGCTCGCGCAGGCGCGGAAAGAGACTGAACATTTTTTCAAGGTCGTCTGCAATGCCGGCCTGATCGCGGCGCACGTGGGCACCCATTTGCAAGTTCTCCAGGATGGTCATGCGGGTGAACACCCCCCGACCTTCGGGCACCATGGCCAGGCCTTCCTTGACCATGTCCCACGCACCCTTGCCCCGTATGCTTTGTCCCAGGTAGTGGATGTCGCCCTCAAGGATGGGCAGGGTGCCGGTGATGGCTTTCATCGTCGTGGTCTTGCCGGCGCCGTTGGAGCCGATCAGGGTCACAAGCTCGCCTTCATTGACGTGCAGGTCAATGCCCTTGACCGCCTCAATGCCGCCATAGGCAACCTTCAGGCCCTTGATGCTTAAAAGTGTGTTGAACATGCGGTGGTGGTGTTCACTGGGGCGCTCAGTGCCCCTTGCCGAGGTAGGCGGTGATCACCTGTTCGTTTTTTTGCACCTCTGCTGGCGCACCCTCGGCAATCTGTTTGCCGTAGTCCAGCACCG
>JANMBW010000150.1:0-4923 GCA_031360565.1 Polaromonas sp. | reverse complement strand
CAGAATTCGGAAGGCACGGCATTCGTATTGTTTCGCACGGTGAGCGCAACTCCCAGCAGCGTCGCTGGGTCGATGCCTATTTTGAGCGGGAAGTGCGACCGTTGCTGATTCCGGTTGGCCTGGATCCATCCCATCCTTTTCCGCAAGTTGCCAACAAGTCGCTGAACTTTATTGTCCGCCTCAGCGGCCGCGACGCGTTTGG
Source organism: Polaromonas sp. (assembly GCA_031360565.1). Taxonomy (GTDB): domain Bacteria; phylum Pseudomonadota; class Gammaproteobacteria; order Burkholderiales; family Burkholderiaceae_C; genus Polaromonas. Next base: position 4,721 of record JANMBW010000150.1, on the reverse strand, counting down.
GCGCGAAAACGACATTGCCATCGTCAAGGTGCCGCGGGTGTTGCCGCGTTTTATTCACATGCCGTCCCGCGGGGCAGACAAAGGCACCTTGTTTGTCTCGCTCTCCAGCGTCATCCGGGCTCATTTGTCAGAGCTGTTTCCGGGGCGCGTGGTGGATCAGTTCTCGCAGTTTCGCGTGACACGCCACTCTGATCTGGCGGTCGATGAGGATGACGTGCGCAACCTGCGGACTGCCCTGCGATTGGGCCTGGAGCAGCGCCATTACGGACAGGCGGTACGCCTGGAAGTGTCCGCGAGCTGTTCGGAGTATCTGTCAAGTTTTCTGCTCACACAGTTCAACTTGCCTGCCCTGGCGCTTTACCCGGTGCACGGTCCCGTCAATTTGGTGCGCTTGACGCAATTGGTCGATCTGGTCAACGATCCCAAACTTTTGTTTCCTGCCTACACCGCCTGCTATCCGACGCAGTTGGTGCCGGGCCAGTCGTTTTTTGAACGCCTCAAGCAAGGTGATGTGTCCATTCACCAGCCGTTTGAGAGCTTCGACGGCGTACTGGCGTTTTTGCGTGAGGCGGTGAATGATCCCCAGGTCTTGGCGATCAGGCAAACCATTTATCGCACGGGTGCAGATTCAGAATTGATGCGACTGCTGCGGGAGGCCGTGCGACTTGGCAAGGAAGTCACGGTGGTGGTGGAGCTCAAGGCGCGCTTTGACGAAGAAGCCAATATCAATTGGGCCGAGATGTTGGAATCCATCGGAGCGCAGGTGTTATACGGTGTTGTGGGTTTGAAGACGCACGCCAAGATGCTGCTGGTGACGCGGCGCGAAGGGCGGCATCTGGTTCGTTATGCCCATTTGTCAACTGGCAATTACAACCCCCGTACCGCGCGCCTGTACACCGACGTCAGTTACCTGACCGCTGACCCTCTGCTGACTGCTGACATCGACAATGTTTTCGTGCATCTGGCCAGCCAGAGCAAGCTGCCAAAACTCAATCATCTGCTGCTTGCCCCATTTCAGCTGCAGCGCAAGTTGATTGAAAAAATCGATGCGCTCGGCGAGGCGACCTTGTTGGGCCAGGAAACCCGCCTGGTTGCCAAAATGAACGCGCTTACGGATGAAGCTTTGATGCAGGCGCTCGTCCGGGCCGGCCAGCGGGGTGTGAAGATTGACCTGATTGTGCGGGGCGCCTGCATGTTGCCGGCACAGGTGCCAGGCGTGACCGACAACATACGCGTGCGCTCGGTCATTGGCCGATTCCTGGAGCACTCGCGGGTGTTTTATTTCCGTTGTGCGGCGGAAGAAACGCTTTACCTGTCGAGTGCTGACTGGATGAACCGAAACATGCTGCGACGGATTGAACTGGCTTGGCCCGTCACCGACCCGGTGATCCGTCAGCGCATCATTGACGAGTGTCTGGTCGCCTACTTGCATGACAACCTTGACGCATGGGACCTCCAGCCCGATGGAAAGTATCAGCGTGTCCGGACTGCTGCGGTTCCGCGTGGCAAGCAATCTGATGCCACAACCCAGCATGGTGCACAGGCGGCGTTGATGCTCCGCTACGGCGTGCTTAGCCAGCGAAAGAAATAGCCATGGATCTCATCTTGTGGCGTCATGCCGAGGCGGAAGACTGGCCCGAAGGTGATCTGCAGGCATGCGATGACATGGCACGCTCCCTGACGCCGCGAGGCGAAAAGCAGGCTTTACGAATGGCCAAATGGCTGGACAGGCAATTGCCCGACGGCGCGCGTATTGTTGTAAGTCCGGCACGGCGCTGCGAACAAACGGCGCTGGCATTGGGACGCAAGTACAAGCTCAGGACCGAACTGGCGCCAGATGGCACGCCTGCCCAGTTGCTTGAGCTGGTGCAGTGGCCCTTGAGCCGCAATCCAGTGGTGGTGGTCGGTCATCAGCCCATCCTAGGCCAGACGATCGCGCAATTACTGGCCTTGCAAGAGAGTGAATGCGCCGTCAAAAAAGGGGCGCTCTGGTGGATTCGTAGCCGTGACCGGGATGGCCACAGCCAGAGTGTGGTGGTAACGGTGCAGTCACCCGAGGTTCTCTAGACTTTCCTGAGAAGCAGGGCTGTCACCGGGCCTATCTATAAACCGGAAACAATCACCGACCAGGGCGTCTTCTGCCATGCCAGGACTTCTTCGCGGAGCAGGTGAGCAGATTGGGGGAAAGCCTCAGCCCAGCCGGGTCGACAGTTGAGCAGGAAAATTTTTCCACGGGCCACATCTGCTTCCAGCCGCATTCCCTTGACATCGGGGTCACGCCGGGCGTGGCACAGGATGACCGCAATCCGCAAACAAAGTAGCTGCGCGATAAAAATCCCATCTTCAAAATCGACCTCCAGCTTTCGCAACTTGCCGCGATGTCCCAGCACCAAGAGGCTCAGTCGGTGCAGTTCGGGCACAGCAAACCCAGGTGCATCAGCGTTGTCGAGAATGTAGGCGCCATGCTTGTGGTAATCACTGTGTGAGATATGGCTTCCAATTTCATGAAGCTGCGCGGCCCATTCGAGCTTTCGCTGAAACCGCTCGGTCTCGGCGGTGAGCTGGGTTGGGCGAACCATTAGAAAAAAATGCCGTGACAGCTTGCTGACGCGTTGGGCCTGGACGGTGTCGGCGTTGAATTTATCGCTCAGACGTTTGACGCTGGTGGAGCGTAAGTCTGTCAGATCCTGTTCCCGATCCAGCAAGTCGTAGAGGACGCCATGACGCAAGGCTCCCTGTGCGGCCTCCATGTTCTCAATTCCCAGCAGATCAAATACCGCCCGCAATACGCTGACGCCGCCGCCGATAACGGCGCGCCGGTCCTCTTTCATGCCGTCTATTTTCAGCCGATCGACGCTTTGCGCCTTGATCAGGCGATCGAGCAGCCAGTCCAGACCGTCACGCGTCACTCGACCGGGTTCCCAGCCTGCAGAGGTCAGCACATCACTGACAGCGCCTATCGTGCCAGATGAACCATAGGCGACGTCCCATGCTTGGGATCGGTACGCATTGGTCGCCTCATCCAGCACGGCCTTGGCTGCAACTTCAGCCCGCACAAACGCCCGATCAGTGAACTGGCCGTCCGGAAAATATTTCATCGACCAGGCCACGCTGCCGACCCGATAAGACTCCATGGTCCGAGCCTGCAGTCCCTTGCCCACTATCAACTCGGTAGACCTGCCGCCGATGTCCACTACCAGCCGACGCTCTGCCGATTGCGGCAGCAGGCGCGCAACACCCTGGTAAATCAAACGTGCTTCTTCCTGCCCTGAAATGACGTCAACCGGAAAGCCCAGTATTTTGTTGGCACGAGTCAGAAACTCGTCGCGGTTCCGTGCTTCGCGCAAGGTTTGAGTCGCCACCGCCCGAACCTGATTTTTTCGAAAGCCAGCGAGTCGCTCGCCGAACCGCGCCAGGCAGTCCCAGCCGCGTTGCATCGCATCGATTGTCAGGTGGCGGTCTGAATCGAGGCCATTGCCTTGGCGAACGGTTTCCTTTAGGTATTCGGTTCGGTCGATCTGGCCGTGTGTGAAGCAGCCAATTTCCAGGCGAAAACTGTTTGATCCCAGATCTACAGCAGCCAACAGGGTTCCATTTTGCATAACTGAGCTTTTCTTTCCTTGCTCAGCATAGCATTCGTCTTGAAGCGCTCGCGGCCTGACTGGCCTATCCAATCAGTCTGCCATCAACCGTCATCATGCTCTGAGTGACATAGGAATTGCTGCGACGTTGGGCGTTGAAGCTGACACGAAAGCCGCCGAGGTCCAAACTGGCGCGCCTCTGAAAAGCGGTCAATGCGGATTGGCGGGTAAGAGGGCCATCGATATCGTTAAGGACTTCATACGTGTAGCGCGCAGCGATAAATCCAGCCAAACTCAGCGGCGTGGGTGGCTCGTCAAATAGTCTTGTCAGGGTCTCGCGGTAAGTTCTGACGATTGGCAAACTGGCGTTGATCGTGGGCACCGGCTGCGTAGCGATCACAGGCGTATGTTTTGCAGCGCCCATTTGCAACATGGTTTGCAGATTGACATCTGCAAGTGCAACGATGAACCGCTGGCGCGCTTGTTTCTCAAGCCCCTGAGTGAACTCTGCAAGCTCGGGCGTACCTCCCACAAATAAAAGTACAGCTGGTGTCCGTGGCGTCAGTTTTTGTCCCAACGCCCGCAACTCGTTGCCACCCTGAAAAGACAGTAATTTGAGCTGCATGCTGTTGGCAATGCGCTCCACCTCTAAATGGTAGGAGGTGTAATCCTGCCCAGAGCCATAAACAGCGCCCAGTTCGGTCATTCCCATGACTGACAGGGATTTCAGCGCGTAGCTGATCTGTTCCTGGCGGGCTGCAAAGATTGGAAATGTCCGGTCGTCAATTTCCAGACTTGAGTTCTGTAGCCATGGCGCAGTGTGCGCGATGTTCAGTCCTTCCTGACGCGCCAGTGCAACGATCTGACTGGCAATTTGATCGCCAACGCTACCCGACATAACGACACAGGAGGTGTTGGCTTTGACTGATTCAAGGGCCGCGCGGACCCCGGACGGAGTGCCGTCCGTTTCAATAGACAGATGTTGGACCTGGCGGCCTCGTAGGCCACCGCGTAAATTCACGTCCTGCCACACCGCACGCGAGCCGATCAAGAAGTCTTTGGAGACGTCTTGCTGGGCCTGCGAAAGGTCAACAATCTGAGCTATCGTCACACTGCGCTGTCCCGCTGTCGGCCTGCCGG
>JANMBW010000130.1:0-2229 GCA_031360565.1 Polaromonas sp. | reverse complement strand
CGGGAAAAACAGGCTGGTCAGGTAAGCTTCGGCCTCGCGACCCGGGCGGACGGATGAGGGCGATGGCCACACCCAAGATCAAGGCGGCGTACAGCGGCTCCTGCCTCGGGTCGCTCACATGCACCCGCTCCTGCGGCGGCTGCACCGGAAATTCCGGCAGGTCGTTGGGGTGGTACCGAACGATGAGTGCCACATCGCTGCGGCCCGCAACCCAGGCGCGCAGTTGCTGCTCGATCAGCACGCCGAACTTTTCGCGGCGCCATTCGGCGGGCACGTCGGCTCCGTCTTCCAGGTGGCCGGCCCAGAGCACCACATTGAGGTTCTGCCATCCGAGCGCCTGCCGCAGCGCGTCCGCCCGCTGCTGGTTGCCGGGTTGCACCAGGGCGTCGAAGGCGGGATTGCCTGTCACGCGGATGCGATCTTCCGGGATGCCCGCTGCCACCAGCCGCTGGCGCACCAGCGGCGCCAGCACGGTGATGCGGTCGGCGTGGACGGTGCGCTTGAGGTACGGGTCGGTGTCCAGCGCGAACAGGTCAATCATCGACAGTGAGGGAATGCTGCGCGCCACCGCCGCCTCGATGGCGGCTTGCTCCGAGCGCGGCGAATTGGTGGTCACCAGAATGGCGGGACGCAGTTCGTCTAGCACGCGGCCCATGAAGCGTATCGGGAAGAACGCGCGCCTTCCGCCTTCGGCCAGCTTGCGGGCCGCCTCTTGCTGTCCATAGGTATCGATCCACTCGCTGTAGTTGATGCCGAGGTAGCTTTGCGTCTCAAGCGCGTCCACCTCCGGGTGCAGGTTGCCGGCCGACAGCGTGCTGCCCCGTGCCAGGACCGCTTCACGGTCCACCAAATGCAGAAAGTCGTGGTAGCCCCGCGGGGCCAGGCCAGCCTGCAAGGCCGGCTTGTAAGCCGTGGTCAGGGCCAAAACCTCGCAGGCTATGCCGCGCCGCTGCAACGCTTGCACCACGGGCAGCACCATGGAAATGTGACCACCGCCATAGGTCACAAACAAGACCGGGCCGGTCTGCATTATGCCGCTCCGGCCCAGTCAGCCCAAAGCGCCAGCGCCGCCAGCGCACGCAGCTCGCGCGTGTAGTTGGCGCTGCCTGCGCGATGCGCTTCCAGCATTTCATTCACCACAGGCCCTTGCAAATGGGCGCCCAGCAGTTCGCTTTTTTGCAGCAGGCCCTGCAGCCATGCGTAGCTGCTGGTGCGGATCCAGTCACCGATGGGGACGGTAAACATCTGCTTTTTGCGGTGCGCAAGGTTTTCACCAATCAGCGGCGCAGCTGCATTTTTGAACCAGTGCTTTTTATCACCCTCAGGCGAAAGCTTCGTTGCGCCGCGCGAGCGAAAAGCCAGCTCCATCATCCGGTAATCCAGAAACGGCGTGCGCGCTTCAATGCTGACGGCCATGCCCATCCGGTCGGGCTTGACCAGGTTGTTGCCGCTGAGCAGCAATTGCATGTCCAAGTACAGCGCCTGATTGATGCGGTCAAAGTGTTGCGCCTCGTCAAACCAGGGTTGGGCGGCCTGCTCAAAACTGTCTATGCCTGCCAGTTGCTTTCGCATGGCCGGCTGGTAAAGAGTCTGTTTGGCCTCGGATGAAAACAGCGAAATCGAGTCGAAATACTGGCGCTGGAACTGGGCGTCCGACAAACTCTGTGCATCCGGCCGGGCAAAAAACGCGGCGTATTTGTCATACCCGGCAAACAGCTCGTCACCGCCGTCGCCCGTCAGCACCACCTTGACGTGCCTAGCCGCCAGTTCACTGACCCGCAGCGTGGGCATGAAGGAGGCGTCGCCGTGCGGCTGGTCCAGGTGATAGAGCACCTTGGGCCACTGGGCCAGCATGTTCAGCTCGGCGACTTCCATGGTGTGGTCGCAGCCAAAACGCTGCGCCGCCTGCAGCGCAAAAGCCGATTCGTCGTAGCGCGGATCTTCAAAGCCGATGCAAAAGGTTTTGACCGGCCGGCTCACATGGCGCGCCATCAAGCCGACGATGGTGCTGGAATCGACCCCGCCCGACAAAAACGCGCCAAACGGTACATCAGCCCGCAGGCGAATACGGGTGGCGTCGTCCAGGATGGCCATGAATTCTTCGGACCATGCATCAAAACTGTAGGTGCGCTCGTGCTGATCGGCCAGATTCCACCAGCGCTCGGTTTGTACGCCGGTTCGGGTGAACTTCATCCAGGTGCCGGGCATCACGTGTCGAATGCCCTGATA
>JANMBW010000105.1:0-1643 GCA_031360565.1 Polaromonas sp. | reverse complement strand
CTCGCCCAGCTCGACGCGGTAACGCTCGTCCGTGCCGAGGTTGGCGAGGTTCTCGATGAAGGTGTTGTCGGTGGCCGGGTTCACTGTCAGGCCATCGGTAATCGAATCGCCAAAAGTGACCACGGTGCGCGGCTTGGGGTCCATGGTCTGGACATCCAGTCCGGCAATGTAGTGCCACGAAGCCTGAAAGGTCACACCGGCCGTCAGCGTAAACGGCTGGAATCCGTCTGCGCCTTCTTTGCTCGCACCGCCACCAATGACTACTGGCACGGTCGAAAAATAATTGGTTTCACGCGAGACCGAGTGGGACGACGATAGCAGGGGGATGCCCTGATAACCATTGGCCTGCATGCTGATGGCCAGCTTGGCAAACGAGGTCACGCGGTAGGGTATCGGATCGCTCACCACATCCTCGCCAGGCAGCAGCGAGATATCGGTGCGGCCGCCAAACGTGAGTTGTTTGTTGCTGCCCGGAACCAGTTGCGCGCCGCTCTGCTGGGTGCCCAGCCAGACCTGGGACAGGCTGACCGGAAACATTCCCTGCCGGTTGGTCAAGCGCAACCTCACCACATCGCCGCTGCGACGCGGCGAAATAATTTCGCGCAAGGTTTGCGTACCCGCCGGGATAGCGCCGGTACTACCGGTTGGATCAGCCTTCCAGGTAGACACCCACTGTGGTGCGGCGGCCCAGCTCGTGCTGCTCAGGCACAAGGATGCAATCGCCATCGCTGCCAACGTACCGCGTGAAAAAAGTTTCATAAAAAATTCCTTTTACAAGTATTTTTGAAATGAGACACCCGACTAACCGCTGCGGATATTAATGAGCAGTAGTCGGTTTTTCAAAGCGGGGAGAGTTGATATTTATACGCAAGTCGCTTCGCGACAACAAATTTCGGCACTTTGAATCTGGTGTGGCGCACCCTGCGTATCCTGCGCCCCTGCGTTTCCCGCACGTTCATTTTTTACGCGCAAGCAAACACACAGATTCGTCAGGAATTCACCGCGCCGGACCTTCTTGCAGTCGCACACCAAAACAAGCCGGCAGCAAGGTCGCACCCCATGCGAGCGATCGAACCGAAAAGAGGCGGATGACCGCCGACAGCGGGACCAGCCAACTGCCGCTTAGGTGAGCGCTAAATCAAAAGCTGCCCGCGTAAGCGCCACCATCTGCCAGCACGTTCTGCCCGGTCATGTAGCCGGCGTGCATGCTGCACAAGAAGGCGCAGATCGCACCAAACTCCTGTGGCGTGCCAAAGCGCTGGGCCGGAATGTTCTTACGGCGGCTTTCCATCACCGCCTCCAGTGGCTGGCCGGTCTTGGCCGCTGCGCCCGCCATGGTGCCCTTTAAACGGTCGGTGTCGAAAGCGCCAGGCAGCAGGTTGTTGATGGTCACGCCCTTGGCGGCCAACTTGCTGCGCGCCACACCCGCCACAAAGCCCGTCAGGCCGCTGCGCGCACCGTTGGACAAGCCCAGACTATCGATCGGCGCCTTGACCGCGCTGGACGTGATGTTGATGATGCGGCCAAAGCCGCGCGCGGCCATTCCGTCTACCGTGGCCTTGATCAGTTCGATCGGGGTGAGCATGTTGGCATCGACCGCCTTGATCCAGGCGTCGCGGTCCCAGTCGCGGAAGTCGCCTGGC
>JANMBW010000090.1:0-6238 GCA_031360565.1 Polaromonas sp. | reverse complement strand
GACGCTTACTTTCGCTTTGTCGATGATGCCTACCATTTAGGCGCCGATGTGCCGGTCGTACCAGGCATCATGCCGATCACCAGCTCGACTCAGCTGATGCGCTTCAGTGATGCCTGCGGGGCAGAAATTCCGCGCTGGATTCGCCTGCGGCTGCAGGGTTTTGGCGACGATTCGGCATCAATAAAAAGCTTTGGGCTGGATGTCATCACCGACCTGTGTGACCAACTGCGCAATGGTGGCGTTCCCGGAATTCATTTCTACACCATGAACCAAAGTTCCGCCACGCTGGAGATTTGCAAGCGGCTGGCGCTGGCCTGACGAGACGGATGCGGCGCATGCATATGCTGCTGCGACTGGCCACGCTCAGCCTGCTGAGCGGGCTTGCGGCCTGTTCGGTCGCCCCGCAGAACACGGCGGCGCCATCAGTCAGCACATCGGCCACCCCTGCCCCCGCAACTGCCACAGCGCCGCCGGTGGGCCTGACGCCGCCCGGCGAGGCCGCTTTCCCGGATCGATTGGTTGAGCCGCAACTGGCTGCGCAGACATCGCCGAAGCCCCCGAACGGACCGATGTACCGCGTGTTGGAACAAGGCGGCGCATCCTGGTACGGCCCGGGCTTTCATGGCCGACGCACTGCCAGCGGTGAGCGGTATGACATGCATGCGCTCACCGCCGCTCACCGTACCCTTCCCTTTGGCACCGTCGTGCGGGTGCGTAGCCTGGTCAATGGCCGGGAAGTCGATGTTCGTATCTCCGACCGGGGCCCGTTCGTCCGGAGCCGGGTAATTGACCTCAGTCGAGCGGCGGCCGCTGAATTGCAGATGCTGGGGCTTGGGTTCAAGCAGGTCTCCCTACTGGTTTTGGAACCCACGCCACTGGTGACTCAGCCGCTGGCTCCGACCCAAAAGGCCACTCGCGTTCGCCGCGTGGGTCGGGTAAGGACGCGTTGATGCCGGTCAGCGCACGACCCAGCCATGATCTTGTAGCGCCCAGTCCAATAGCTTGAGCCGGGATCAAACCGGCAAAAATAATGTCCCTGAAAGATGGGGAATCTGAGCAGAGGTTTGACAAACCGATTGGGACGCGACAACATTGGCGCCAGCTGGGTTATGCTGAAACCAAGGGCGTGAAGCCCTTGGACAGGGCCGAACCCCACCGACTTGCCACTTAAAACAGGAGCTGACTGTGGATGGATTAGATGCTGTAGTTTTGGCCCGCATTCAATTTGCGGCCAACATGACTTTCCACATCCTGTTTCCGACCATCAGTATTTCGATGGGTTGGGTATTGCTTTTTTTCAAGCTGCGCTTTGTTAAAACGGGCGAGCAGCACTGGATGGACGCCTACCAGTTCTGGGTCAAAATTTTCGCGCTGACCTTTGCGCTCGGCGTCGTCAGCGGCATCACCATGAGTTTTCAGTTCGGCACCAATTGGCCGGGCTTCATGGAAAAAGTCGGCAACATTGCTGGCCCGCTGCTGGCCTACGAAGTGCTCACGGCCTTTTTTCTGGAGGCCACCATGCTCGGCGTGATGCTGTTCGGGCGCGAGCGGGTGAGTGAAAGAATGCACACCACTGCAACCTTGCTGGTCGCGGGCGGTACGTCGCTGTCAGCGTTCTGGATCCTGGCGCTTAATTCGTGGATGCACACCCCTGCTGGCTACGAGATGATCAATGGGGTGGCACATGTCACCAGCTGGTTGGAGGTCATTTTCAATCCCTCTTTCCCTTATCGTTTTGTGCACATGATGATGGCTTCGGGCTTGACGGTGGCATTTTTGGTGGCCGGTATTTCTGCCTACCGCTGGCTGCGCAACGAGCGGTCGGCCGATGTCATGGCGGGCCTGAAAACGGGCGTTTATTTGGCCGCTGTACTGATTCCTCTGCAAATCATTGCGGGAGATTTGCATGGGCTCAATACCTTGAAGCATCAACCTGCCAAGCTCGCCGCCATGGAAGGTATTTGGGAGACCCAGCGCGGCGCTGCAGCGGTGCTGTTTGCCGTTCCCGACAGCAACTTGCGTAAGAACACCTATGAAGTGGCGATTCCAAAACTTGCATCTTTCTATCTGACCCACGAGATGGACGGATTGGTGCGGGGCGTCAATTCGTTTAACGGTGACCATCCACCTGTAGCGCCGGTGTTCTATGCATTTCGCATCATGGTGGGCATGGGGCTGTTGATGCTGGCGGTCAGCTGGCTCTGCGCCTGGCAATTGGCGCCCTGGAAAAAAGACCCCACCCGCACCTTGCAGACCTGGCAGGCCCGGATTCTCGTGGTCATGACTTTTGCCGGATGGGTCGCGTTGATTGCCGGTTGGTACACCACAGAGGTCGGCAGGCAGCCATGGCTGGTAACGGGACTGTTGACAACTGCCCAAGCCGCGTCCAAGGTGCCCGGGTCAGCCATCGCATTGACCTTGGCGCTGTACCTGACGCTTTACGCGGCGTTGATCGTGGCCTATGTCACAGTGGTTTTCTACCTGGCGAAACATAAAAAGCACGCGGACGAGCCGTTCGGAGACACACTCGAGAACCAGCCGAACGTGCTCAATTACCCTGAAAAACAGGGCAAGACAGGAGACATGGCCCATGCTTGACCTCGCGCCCGACCTGACCCAAGCCGCCGGCTGGATGCCGATTGTCTTTTTGGTCATCATGGGGCTGGCCATGCTGGCCTATGTGGTGCTCGATGGCTACGACCTGGGTGTGGGCGTGCTGATGCGACGTGCCAGCGACGAAGACAAAGACGCCATGCTCGCCAGCATTGGACCGTTCTGGGATGCCAATGAAACCTGGCTCGTGCTCGGCGTGGGAATCATGCTGACGGTTTTTCCTAGCGCGCATGGCTCAATTCTGGGGGCGCTCTATCTGCCGGTGGCCCTGATGTTGATTGGGCTCACGCTGCGTGGCGTCGCCTTTGACTTTCGCGTCAAGGCGCGTGACAGCCACAAGCCACTCTGGAACCAGATGTTCTACACCGGCTCGCTGTTGGCGACCTGGTCCCAGGGCTATATGCTGGGCGCGCTGATCACGGGGTTTTCGACATCGGGCTGGACCATCGTGTTCAATGGCGTGATTGGCCTCGCCTTGATCGCCGCCTATTGTCTGATGGGCGCCGGCTGGCTCATTATCAAAACGGAGGGCGCGCTGCAGCTGCAAGCGGTGCGCTGGGCGCGCGGCAGTTTGCTGTTCACCATGGCCGGCGTGGCGGCGATATCGCTGGCGACACCCCTTGTCAGTCCGAGTATTTTTGCGAAGTGGTTTTCGTTTCCCAACATCATCTTGCTGATTCCGATTCCTGCCGCGACGGGGGTGTTGTTCTGGGTGATTTACCGCAGTCTGCAGCGCCTGCCGACGCGCCTGGCTCAGGGCAGTGAATATGGCGCTTGGATCCCGTTCGGCGGGACCGTGGGCGTCTTTCTGATGGCTTTCTACGGCTTGGCCTATAGCCTGTTCCCGTGGCTGGTGATCGACCAGATTCACATCTGGCAAGCTGCCACGTCGCCTGAGGCAATGAAAGTCATCTTTGTCGGTGCGGCTGTGGTGCTGCCGGTGATCGTCGGTTACACCGTTTTTGCCTACCGGGTGTTCTGGGGCAAAAGTGTGGCGCTGAAGTATTGAGCGTCGGGCTCCCAAGCGAGCCCACATTGTTGTAGCGGCGCCAGGTTGGCGTGCAACCGTCTCTGTGCAAAGACAAAGGCGTTCATCTCCGCCCGTCTATTGGCTTGACAAAGGGGGCGCCTGCACTAACACTGTCAGGTTCCACTACAACACGCCTAGGAGACACGTCATGCCGCGCTACACATTGAAAGTCAATGGAAAATCCCAGGCGGTAAATGTAGACGCGGACACGCCTCTGCTCTACGTGCTGCGTGACGACCTGGCACTCAAAGGTCCCAAATACGGCTGCGGCCTAGGGCAGTGCGGCGCCTGCACCGTGCATGTCGATGGGGTGGCGACTCGATCGTGTCTGCTGCCCGTCAGCACATTGGGAGGTAAAAGTGTGACAACTCTCGAGGGTCTGGGCAGCAGCCTTAAACCTGGCAAGTTGCAGCAGGCCTTTATTGACGAACAGGCCGCTCAGTGCGGCTACTGCATCAACGGCATGATCATGACGTCAGCAGCCTTGTTGAAAAACAATCCAAAGCCTAGCGATACCGAGATCAAGGATGCGCTTGCAGGCAACCTGTGCCGCTGTGGCACGCACCAACGCATTTGTGCCGCTGTCAAGCGCGCAGCCACGGTTTAAGGCGGCATGATCATGAAGCACTCCTCCAAGCCTGCTGGCCCCTTGTTCAACCGCCGCGTCCTGCTTCAAGCCGGTGCTGGCGCACTCGTCGTAGGCTTTAGCCTGGACGCCACCCTGGCACAGGCCGCCAACTCGGTGGCGGCCGCAACGCTTCGCCCGGCCAAAGCGGTAGCGAAAGATCTGGTCGACTCGTTCGTGAGCATGGAGCCGAATGGAAAAGTCACCATTTACGTCGGCAAGGTCGACCTTGGCACCGGTACCAAAACGGCCCTCGCGCAAATGGCTGCCGACGAACTCGATGTAGCCTTCGAGCAGATCGACATGGTGATGGGCGACACCGCCACCACGCCTGACCAGTGGATTACCGGCGCAAACCTGACCATCGCTCAAGGCGGTGGTGAATTGCGTAAGGCCTGCGCCACCGCACGTGCTGCCTTGCTCGCACGTGCGTCCACCAAGTTGGGCGCTCCAGTGTCTGAACTGCAAGTCGGCAAAGGCGTGGTCAGCGTCAAGGCGGACGCTGCCAAAACCGTTTCATACAGCGAGTTGCTCCAGGGTGGCAAGTCGCTGGACTTGAAGGTTGATGCCAAAGCCATTGCCAAGCCGGCTTCGGAGTACCGGGTGGTCGGCAAGTCGATTCCGCGGGTCGACATTCCTGAAAAAGTCACCGGTGAATTCATGTACGTGCATGACTTCCGCCTACCCGGCATGCTGCACGCCCGCGTGGTGCGGGCTGACGAACTGGGTGCCCGGCTTGTCGCAGTCGACGACACCGAGGCGCGCAAGGTCGGCGGCTTTGTCCAGACGGTGCGCCGGGGCGACTTTGTGGCGGTGGTGGCTAAAAACGAATGGGGCGCGATCAAGGCTGCGCGTGCCTTGAAACTGACTTGGTCACCCGGCACCGGCCTGCCCGACAAGGCGACAGTATTTGACTACTGGCGCAAACAACCGATTGCCAAGGAAGAGGCAACGCAAAAAGTCGGTGACGCGCCCGCCGCACTCGCCACCAGTGCCCGCCGCATCAAGGCCAGCTATGAGTTTGCGGTGCAGACCCATGCGTCAATGGGCCCCTCGTGCGCCGTGGCAGATTTCAGCAAGGGCCAGCTCAATGTCTGGTCGGCCTCTCAGGCGACCCATTCGATGCAGACCGAGCTGGCAGCGGTCACCGGTGTTGCGCCAGAAAAAGTGCGACTGCTCTACCTCGATGGTTCCGGCTGCTATGGCCGTAACGGACACGAGGACGCCACAGCCGATGCCGCGCTGATTGCTACCCTGATCGGGAAACCCGTCCGGGTGCAGTGGATGCGGGCCGATGAAACGGCGCGCGCACCGAAAAGCCCGCCGCGCGCCATCGACATGGAAGGCGGTTTTGATAAAGACGGCAACCTGGTGGCCTGGTCGGGCGATTTTCATATCGCGCTCAACCACATCGCCGCCTTCAAGCCGCTGGATTTTCCTTTGCTGGCTGCTACCGACCTGGGAATGCCCAAGCCCGGCAACTGGGTCGGATTTTTGTTTCAAAACGCGGCGGCGCCCTATGCGTTGCCCAATATTCGGGTCAACACACGCCATGTGGCGCAGGCGTTTTTCCGCTCGGCCCATTTACGCAGTCCAGGGCGAATAGAAAATTCGTTTGCCAACGAATCGTTCATGGACGAGCTGGCGGCCGAAGCAAAGGCTGATCCCGCTGAATTCCGTTTGAAGCACATCAAGGATGCACGGGCTGTCGCGGTCATCCAAGCGGCCATGAAACGGGCTGATTGGAAAACCCGGAGCGGTATCAATCCCGCTGCAGGTGACGGCGATGTCGCCAAGGGACGGGGCATTGCCTATGTGCGCTACAACAACACCACAACTTATGTCGCCGCGGTGGCCGAAGTCGAGGTCAACCGGAAAACCGGGGCAGTGCGCGTTGCACGCGTCTGTGTGGGTCATGATTGCGGCCAGATCATTAACCCTGACGGGCTGGCCAACCAGATCGAGGGCGG
>JANMBW010000085.1:0-17359 GCA_031360565.1 Polaromonas sp. | reverse complement strand
AAGTGAGTCGCCCGCCGCGGCGACAGAGCGGCATCGGACTCACTAGAGAACCACGTGCGCAATTTAACGCAAGGCTTCGACAGGCTCAGCCCGAACGGGGAGGGGAACGGGCACGGAATTCGGAAGCGGGCGTTTTTGGGGTCAGAGCCCAAATTCCCCGAGCCTTTGGCTCGCCCTGCGGGTGCTGCGCTTCGCTACGCAGCAAAATTGTGATCCGACCCCAAAAACCAGGACTCTTCTACACCTCAGCCCGAACCGGGGGCCACTTAAAATCCACCCCATGCAACTCGCCCCAACCCAACTCACCGACCACCTGAAGCGCGGCATCAAACCGCTCTACACGCTGCATGGTGACGAGCCGCTGCTGGTGCAGGAGTTTGCCGATGCGCTGCGGACGGCGGCGCGGGCGCAGGGTTACACCGAACGCACGGTGCACACCGCCGCCGGTGCGCACTTCGACTGGAGCGAGGTGCTGGCCAGCGGGGGTTCCCTGAGCCTTTTTGCCGACAAACAGATTGTTGAAATCCGAATTCCCAGCGGCAAACCCGGCAAGGAGGGCTCGGTAGCGCTGCAGCAGATGGCTGAGAGGTCGCGCGGCGATGAGTCCACGCTGACGCTGGTGCTGCTACCGCGGCTCGACAGTGCGACCACCAAGGGCGCGTGGTTCGGCGCGCTGGAGAGCTTTGGCGTCACTGTGAAGTTCGACGCGATTGACCGCCGCAACCTGCCGCAGTGGATTGCGCAACGGCTGCAGCAGCAGGGCCAGCGTGTGGCCAGCGGTGAAGAAGGCCAGCGCACGCTGCAGTTTTTTGCCGACCGGGTCGAGGGCAACCTGCTCGCCGCGCACCAGGAAATCCAGAAGCTCGGACTGCTTTACCCGATCACACCGGCCAACGCCGAGGGCATCTTAAGTTTTGAGCAGGTCGAAAACGCGGTGCTCAATGTGGCGCGCTATGACGTGTTCAAACTCAGCGAGGCGGTGCTCGGTGGGCAGACCTTGCGCGTGGCGCGCATGCTCGACGGGCTGCAGGCCGAGGGCGAATCGGAGGTGCTGGTGCACTGGGCGTTAAGCGAAGATATCCGCAATATGAAGCGTGTGAAAGACGCGATGGCAGCTGGTCGGCCGATGCCGATGGCGCTGCGGGAAAACCGCATCTGGGGTGTGAAAGAAAAATTGTTCGAGCGCGTGCTGCCCGCGATGAGCGATCAGGTGATGGCCAATTTGCTGCAGGCGGCGCACACCGTCGATGGCATCTGCAAAGGTCTGAAGCAACCCGATTGGCCTGCCACCGGCTGGCAGGCGCTGCATAGGCTGGCCGGTATGGTGTGCGCGCAGTGCACGGCCTCAAGCGGGCGGCGATGAGGTAGTCCGGATGTGCCGCGCACAGTGCGGCAAAATAGAGCCATGAACGCCCCCGACCACTCTGACGCGCACACCGCCATGACGAAGGCCGAGCAGGCCGTACACGTCGAGGAGATCGCACGCTTGATGCAAGGCCTGGGTTTGAAGGCAAAAACGGCCTCAGCCAGCATGGCGCGAGCACCATCCGCTATAAAAAACAGAGCTTTGATCGCTTTGGCTGCCCTCCTGCGCCAAAGCCTGCCTGCGTTGCAGGTGGCCAACCAGCGGGACCTAGACCGTGCCACGGCCGCCGGTCTGGCCGCGCCGCTGGTGGACCGACTCAAGCTCGACGCCAAAATCATAGCCACCGTGGCGCTGGGTTGCGAACAACTCGCTGCCATGCCCGATGTGATTGGCGAGATCATTGGCATGAAGCAGCAGCCCAGCGGCATTCGCGTCGGCCAGATGCGGGTGCCGATTGGCGTGTTCGGCATGATTTACGAGAGCCGCCCCAACGTCACGATTGAAGCGGCGAGTCTGGCTATCAAAAGTGGCAATGCCTGCATCTTGCGTGGCGGCTCGGAGGCGATCGAGTCAAACAAGGCGTTGGCGGCGCTGGTGCAACAGGCATTGGTGTCTGCCGGTTTGCCGCAAGAGGCGGTGCAGCTGGTGCCGACCACCGATCGCGAGGCCGTTGGCCAGCTGATCACTATGCCGCAGTTTGTCGATGTGATCATTCCGCGCGGTGGCAAGGGCCTGATCGCGCGCATCAGCCGTGACGCCAAGGTGCCGGTCATCAAGCACCTCGACGGCAATTGCCATGTGTATGTCGATGACCCGTGCGACGTGGACATGGCGGTACGGATCGCAGACAACGCCAAGACACAAAAATACAGTCCCTGCAACGCCAGTGAAGGCCTGCTGGTGGCGCTCGGCGTGGCGGATTCCTTTTTGCCCAGGATTGCCGCCATTTATGCTGAAAAAGGCGTGGAAATGCGATGCGATGAGGCTGCAGACCAGCTAATACGGGCACACCAAGCTATTAAAATAGTAGCAAACATCGTTCCGGCAACCGAGCAGGACTGGTATGAAGAGTACCTCGCACCCATCATCAGCATCAAGCTTGTGACCGGACTGGACGAGGCGATTGCGCACATCAACCAGTACAGCAGCCACCACACCGATGCCATCGTCACGCAAGACCACATGCACGCCCAGCGCTTTTTGCGCGAGGTCGATTCGGCCAGCGTGATGGTGAACGCGAGCACCCGCTTCGCCGATGGGTTTGAGTTTGGACTGGGCGCCGAAATTGGCATTTCGACCGACAAGTTTCACGCCAGAGGCCCGGTGGGCATAGAAGGCTTGACCTCGCTCAAATATGTGGTTCTGGGTGACGGGGAAGTGCGTACTTGAAACCGCTTTCAAGCGAGCAACTGTTGCGCTGCGCGCGGTAGCGCTCTTGCAAGAGGGCCACCCGCCCCAAGTTCTCTAAAATCAAGTGTTGCGGTCCTGACTTTCCTCAGGCACTGCGTTTTTGAAAGTGGCCGCATGGTTCCGCATCTCATCACCGCCTTGAACGGGCCTATCAACGAGTTGGAGCAGCGCATCCTGGACTCCATGCCGGCCATTGAGCGCTGGTTCAGGCTCGAATGGATGGAGCACACGCCACCGTTTTACACCTCGGTTGATGTCCGCAATGCCGGTTTCAAACTGGCTCCGGTCGATACCAACCTGTATCCGGGCGGCTGGAACAATCTGACGCCGCAGATGCTGCCCCTGGCGGTTCAAGCGGCAATGGCTGCAATTGAAAAAATCTGCCCGGAAGCGCGCAATCTGCTGGTGGTCCCTGAAAACCACACCCGCAACTCGTTCTATCTGGCCAATGTCTTGCAGCTCAAGCGCATTTTTCATCAGGCCGGCCTCAACGTGCGTTTTGGTTCGCTGTCTGCAGACATCAAGGAGCCGACCACCCTGGACCTGCCCACCGGCGAGACCATCACGATCGAGCCACTGATTCGGGTTAAAAACCGGCTGGGCCTGAAAGATTTCGACCCCTGCACGATTTTGCTCAACAACGATCTGTCGGCGGGCATTCCTGGCATCCTGGAAGAACTCCACGAGCAATACCTCTTGCCGCCGCTGCACGGCAGCTGGTCTGTTCGGCGTAAATCCAGGCATTTCAAGGCGTATGAAGAAGTCTCCAAACGCTTCGGCAAGCTGTTGGGCGTCGACCCGTGGCTGATCAACCCGATGTTCGCGCAATGCGGTGAAGTGAACTTTTCAGAAGGCAAGGGCATGGACTGCCTGACCACCAACGTCGACGCCCTGCTCGGCAAAGTCAAGCGCAAGTACAAGGAATACGGCATCAATGAAAAGCCCTTCGTCGTCGTCAAAGCCGACAACGGCACTTACGGCATGGGCATCATGACGGTGCGCGATGTGAAAGACCTGGACACGCTCAACCGCAAGAGCAAAAACAAGATGAGCACCACCAAGGACGGCCAGCCGCTGTCGGAAGTGATCATTCAGGAAGGTGTGCTGACCAACGAGCGCGTCAACGACGCCGTCGCCGAACCGGTGGTCTACATGATGGACCGCTACGTGGTCGGCGGTTTTTACCGGGTACACGCCGAGCGGGGCGTGGATGAAAACCTCAATGCTCCGGGGGCCAGCTTTGTTCCCCTGGCGTTTGCCGACAGTGGGCGCTTACCTCAGCCCGGCGAGAAGCCAGGCTCCAGCAGCCCCAACCGTTTTTATATGTATGGCGTGATCGGCCGGTTGGCTATGCTGGCAGCCAGCTACGAACTGGAAGCGACCGACCCGGACGCCGAGATTTACGAGTGAGCCATCGCGTTATCCGCCCGGCGAACGGCGGCTGTGGCCTTGAAGTTGCTGCGCTGCAACAATTCAAGGAATTGTTGAAATCCCTGACCTGGGGCATCATGCAAGCGCAGCGGCAGAGCGCACAATGGTGTTCCCCAAAATAACCCTTCCCGCTGTTCTGACGGTGAACCCACCATCAAGCCACAAGACGGGAATTTTTTGTGTCAAGTAAAAAATCATCCCTAGCGGCGCTCACCCTCAGTGCCATCGGTGTCGTCTACGGCGATATTGGCACCAGCGTGCTGTATGCCGTCAAAGAGGTCTTCGGCGCGGGGCATGTGGCCTTCACACCCGACAACATTTACGGCATTTTGTCCATTTTCTTCTGGACGCTGACCGTCATCGTGTCGATCAAGTATGTGGTGCTGGTGCTGCGGGCCGACAACCACGGCGAGGGCGGGCTGGTCGCCATGCTGGCGCTGGCGTCTCAAGCTGTCAAAGACAAACCCCAGCTCAGGCGGGTACTGCTCATTGTCGGCATTTTTGGCACCTCATTGTTTTATGGTGATGGCGTCATCACACCGGCTATTTCTGTTCTGTCAGCGATGGAAGGTCTGGAGATCATCTCTCCGGCATTCAAACAATTTGTGATCCCAGGGACGCTGGTGATTCTGTTCGCGCTCTTTTTTGTTCAAAAGCGCGGAACCTCCGGCATAGGAAAGTTTTTTGGACCCATTACCCTGGTCTGGTTTGGCGTGATTGCCCTGCTAGGGGTACTCCAGATCCTGACCAACCCCGTGATTCTGAAGGCGATCAGTCCGCACTATGCGGTGCTGTTCATGTGGCTCAACCCGGGCACCACCTTCATCATTCTGGGCGCCGTCGTGCTGTGTGTGACGGGTGCCGAAGCTCTTTATGCCGACCTGGGGCACTTCGGTAAAAAGCCGATCCGGCTAGCCTGGTTTTCGGTGGTGATGCCTGCGCTCACCCTGAATTATTTCGGACAGGGCGCTCTGCTGCTCAAAAACCCGGAAGCGGTCAAAAATCCGTTTTACCTGATGGCGCCGGAATGGGCTTTGATACCGCTGGTGCTGCTGGCCACCATGGCGACTGTGATTGCCTCGCAGGCGCTGATCACCGGAGCCTTCAGCGTGACCAAGCAGGTGATTCAACTAGGCTATTTGCCGCGTCTGAATATCCAGCACACCAGCGTGCGTGACACCGGACAAATCTACATTCCGTTTGTGAACTGGGGATTGTTTGTCACGATCGTGCTGGCAGTGGTCATGTTCCGTTCGTCGAGCAATTTGGCGGCTGCCTACGGCATCGCCGTGTGTACCGACATGCTGATCACCACCATTTTGACTTTCTATGTGATTCGATACGGCTGGAAATACCCGTTGTCGCTGTGCGTGGCCGCAACCGGAATATTCTTTCTGGTCGATTTTGCTTTTTTTGCATCCAACCTCATGAAGCTGTTTGCAGGCGGCTGGTTCCCGCTCGTTATTGGCGGGGTGATTTTCACGCTGATGATGACGTGGAAAGAAGGCCGGGCCATGCTGAACGCTAAGTTGCGTTCCGATGCCATTGACCTGCCGGCTTTCCTCGAATCCGTGTTTGTCAGCCCACCGGCGCGGGTGCAGGGAACGGCGATATTTTTGACCGCTGAGACCGGCACCGTGCCCAATGCCCTGCTGCACAACCTCAAGCACAACAAGGTGCTGCATGAGCAAAATCTGTTCGTCACGGTGCGCAGCCATGAGGTGCCCTGGATCGGGATGGACAAGCGGCTGGCGATTGAATCACTTGGCCATCACTGCTGGCAAGTGGTGATCCACTACGGTTTTAAAAACGACCCCGACGTGCCCCGTGCGCTGCAAAGCATCAGAAACCGCGGCTGTGAGCTGGATGTGATGACCACCAGCTACTTTTTGTCGCGAGATGTGGTGATCCCGACGCTGGGCAGTGGCATGGCGCCGTGGCGCGAGAAGCTGTTTGCGCAGATGCACCACAACGCTGGCGGCGTGGCAGATTTTCTGAATCTGCCCAACAACTCGGTGGTGGAGCTCGGCAGCAAGATTGAAATCTGACGCGCTGAAGGTGCCGTTTTCAGCAGTGTCTGTTGGTGCCGGGTGAGCCAATCGCAGTTAAGCTCTCGGCCATGAACCTCCTTTTTGTAGCTGACCCACTTGAATCTTTCAAGATTCACAAAGATACGACCTTTGTGATGCTGCGCGAGGCCCAAAAACGTGGCCACACGCTGTCGGTTTGCGAACCCAAAGACATACGCT
The DNA here is from genome assembly GCA_031360565.1 of Polaromonas sp. Classification (GTDB taxonomy): domain Bacteria; phylum Pseudomonadota; class Gammaproteobacteria; order Burkholderiales; family Burkholderiaceae_C; genus Polaromonas. The sequence continues at coordinate 10,903 of JANMBW010000085.1, read as the reverse complement.
GGCAGCGCGGTGAACAGGTCACGGCTTTTGTGCGTGACATCACGCTGACGGGCGACCCCGAAGCATGGTTTAGCGCTCGCCAGTCGCATCCCGACGAACGCCCACAGGTGCTGGCGCAATGCGATGCCGTGGTGATGCGCAAAGACCCACCGTTTGACAGCGAGTTTTTCTACAGCACCCACCTGCTTGAGCAGGCCGAGCGCGAGGGCGCCAAAGTTTTCAACAAGCCGCGCGCCCTGCGCGACCATCCTGAAAAGCTGGCGATCCTGGAGTTTTCCCAGTTCATCGGGCCGACTCTGGTGACGCGCGACGCCAGCGACATCAAGCGCTTTCATGCCGAGCACCGCGACATCATTCTCAAGCCGCTCGACGGCATGGGTGGCATGGGAATTTTCCGCGTCCGGGAAGACGGCCTGAACCTCGGCAGCATCATCGAGACGCTGAACAAGGACGGCGCCCAGAGCGTGATGGTGCAAAAGTTTTTGCCCGAAATCACGCAGGGTGACAAGCGTGTGCTGGTCGTCGGCGGCAAGCCGGTGCCTTACTGCCTGGCGCGTATTCCGCAGGGAACTGAAGTTCGCGGCAACCTAGCGGCAGGCGGCAAGGGCGTGGCTCAGCCGCTGGCAGCGCGTGACCGCGAAATCGCCGAAGCCATCGGCCCGGTGCTGGCTGCGCGCGGGCTGCTGTTGGCAGGCATCGATGTGATTGGAGACTGCGTGACCGAGATCAACGTCACCAGTCCGACCTGCTTTCAGGAAATCTTTGACCAGACCGGCTTTGATGTGGCGGCCATGTTCATGGACGCTCTGGAGCAGGCTATTCAGGCCTGAGGGGCCTAACCGGATTCAAATGTCCAGTGAGCGGCCGCCTGCAAACACCTTGAGTTCGCCCGGCGCCAAAGCCCTCCAGTGTTCATTGGTAGTGAGCGGTGTGGTCACCACGACGGCGACGCGATCGGTCGGTCGGGTCTGCTCGGCAAAATTGACACTGACGTCTTCATCGCTCAATGTGGCATGCGTGAACGGGTGTTGACGTTCGACGTAATACAAGCCGGATGATCCCGCCTGGGTTGAGGCATGTGCCCAGAGCGCCTGGCCATTAGTCAATAAAAAATTGAAGGTGCCGTGGCGGGCCAGTTGGGCAGCCAGCTCTCGCAAGGTGATGCTGAGTTCACCGACGCTCGGCACGCCAGCATGGGATTTGGCGAGTTCCTGCATGATCCAGCAGAATGCGCGCTCGCTGTCAGTGCTGCCGACCGGCCTGAAGCTGCCGTGCAGGCGCGGTGCAAAGTCTTTCAAGTCACCGTTGTGTGCAAACACCCAGTAACGGCCCCACAGCTCTCGTACAAACGGATGGCAGTTTTCCAGCGCTACCCGGCCCTGCGTGGCCTTGCGGATGTGCGCGATGACATTGCGGCTTTTGATCGGGTAGCGGCGAATCAGCTCGGCCACCGGGGAGGAGCAGGCCGGCTGGTGATCAACAAAGTGGCGCAGGCCTTTGTCGCTGTGGCTGAGGTCCGAATCCTCGCTGTCCCCTTCAAAAAAAGCAATGCCCCAGCCATCGGCATGGTGGTCGGTGTTCCCGCCGCGTTGCGCGAAGCCGCGAAAGCTGAAGGTCACGTCAGTCGGCGCATTGCAGTTCATGCCCAGCAGTTGGCACATGGTCAGTTGGCCTCAGGGGTGCTTGCGCTGCGGCGGTGGCCGCCGGCCGCCGGGGAAAAAGTCACGCACGAGGGTCCTTTTGACGTGGAGTGGCAGCTTCGCTGTCGGTTTGCGCTGACAAGTTCAATCGGTCGTTCAGCATGGTTGGGGATTTTAGACATGGCAATCTATAGGTCAAATTGCCTGAAGCCTTCTGAGAACCCTCCGTGTTGACCAGCGACTCCCCGACTGACGATCTCGCCCTAAGTGAAGCACATCCCAAGGTACCCTACCTGCCGACTCTGGCGGGTAGGGCCTACCGTTGCCGCTGTGGTTGCCCGATTTTTTTTAGGAACAGCAAGTGCCTTGCCTGCGGAACCCCTCTGGGCTATGACCCTTTCCTGGCGCGCTTGCTGCCGCTGATGCCCGGACCCGTTCCTGGCACCTGGGTGTTTTGGCGAGCAGCGCCGGGAGACGGGGATGGATCCGCAGCCTCAGTATCTAACGGTAGCGCGGCTTCGGCATGGCCACCCCTTGACGCCATCTACACCCGATGCGCGAATCTGCAAGGCCCCGCCGCTTGCAACTGGCTGGTTCCGGTGCTGGGACAAGCGGAGGACGCTGCAGCTTCCGCCTTGTGCCAATCCTGTCGACTCAACCGCACGATTCCGGACTTGGAGGACGCTAACCACCCTGACAACGGCTTGCTGTGGGGGCGCATCGAGCAAGCCAAACGTCGATTGGTGTCGGCATTGCTGGCGCTGGGGTTGCCGGTGAATTCTCTGATGAGCGAAGACCCGGTGAACGGCATTGCATTCGATTTTCTGCGCTCGCCTGATGGCGGACCGCCAGTGCTGACCGGACACAAGGGCGGCGTGATCACGCTGAATCTGCAGGAGGCTGACGACGCGGTGCGCGAGGCGATGCGACTGGCGATGCGCGAGCCCTATCGCACCTTGCTGGGCCACTTCCGTCATGAAATCGGACACTACTACTGGGAGTGCATGGTCCGGGACACCGCTTGGATAAACGATTTTCGCAGCCTGTTTGGCGACGAGAGCCGCGATTACAACGCCAGCTTGCAGACCTACTACAACGAGGGACCGCTGAATCAGTGGTGGCTCCACTATGTCAGCGCCTATGCCTCGACCCACCCCTGGGAGGATTGGGCCGAGTGCTGGGCGCATTATCTGCATATGCGTGACTCCATCGATACCGCCTTGAGTTTTGGCCTGGCTACCGACAGCGCGCAGCTGGAATTCACGCCCTTCACGCTGGACGCCTTGTATCAGCCCGAGCACCCGCAGGCGCAGCATTTTTTGGATTTCCTCAACGACTGGACGCGCCTGACGACGCTACTCAACGAGATGTCGCGCAGCATGGGTCAACCCGATTTTTACCCTTTTGTCCTGCCGCGCGAGGTGGTCGCCAAACTGCAATTCATTCATCTGGTGGTGACATCGGCCAGTCAATTGCCAGAGCCCCTGCCTGAAGCGGCGATCAGCACCCAGGTGGCGCCTCCGGAGGCCGCTCAGCCCATAGGTGGCGCGCGCTACCTGCCCGTGCAGGAGCAGGTGCAGGGTTAACGGGTAATTGGATGGGGGCGAGTGCCTCGCCGTGTCAGCACAAAACCATGCTTTGTTGTCTATCGGCTTCGAGTTTCTCGCCGGTATGGGTCAGCGCACTCATGGTTTGCTCGTACACCTTCAAATCGGTTTCGTAGCACTTGCACGAGACCGACTCCAGTCCGGCCTCATCGAGCAGCATGACATAGCCGCGTGTGTAGCTGACCAGTCCGCGGTTTTGAAACAGGCGGGCTGCCTGCGACACGCTTTCACGCCTGACGCCCATCATGAGAGCCAGTGATTCATGCGTCAGAAACAGCTCGCTGGCATGGGCACGGTCTCGTGTCATCAAGAGTGCACGCGCCAATTTTTGTTCGACGCTGTGGTAGTTCATACAGGCAGCTTGTTGGGACAGGTGGCTGGACCGGATGTGGATGTAGCGGTATAAGACCTCGCGCAGACGAGCGTCCTCGGCGCGCCGCATGCCCAGCGCCCGGCGATGAATCCTGAAGGCACGTCCGGCACCCTGCACCAGGCCGGTGAACGGCGACTCCGGAACGCCCAGCACCAGTGAGATATTGAACATGCCTTCGTTGCCGATCAGGGCGACTTCCATGTCCGGCGAATCTTCAACATGGCGGATCAGCGAGACAAAACTGTCGACCGGAAAATACGCATGATCAGGCGACTGGCCAGCCTCCATCAACACCGTGTGCAGTTTGAGTTCGACCAGTTCGCTGTGTTCCAGCAACAGTCCACGCTCCAGGGATGGCAGCATGGAGATCAGTCGATTGGTCAGCGACAGGTCCTTGTGCAGTGCCAAAACAGCCCCCGTGAGTGATTGGCTTATCGTGCAGGGTTTCACACGCAGAGGGAATCGGACAACCGGCTGTTTGCCTGTCGGCTGTGATCGTCGGGTGATTCGGGTTCGTCCCGGCGGCCACCCGGACGGCCGCCTTACTTGCGCTTCAGGGGCGCGCTTTGACTTCCAGGCGCCAGGCATGCAACAGCGGCTCGGTGTAGCCACTGGGTTGCTCCAGACCCTTGAAAACCAGGTCGCATGCAGCCTTGAATGCGGCAGACGTCTCGAAGTTTCCTGCCATCGGTTTGTACAGCGCATCACCCGCATTTTGGCCATCCACCACGGCAGCCATGCGCTGGAAGGTTTCCTTCACCTGCGCAGTCGTTACGACGCCGTGCAGCAGCCAGTTGGCTATGTGCTGGCTGCTGATACGCAGGGTGGCGCGGTCTTCCATCAGGCCGACATTGTGGATGTCAGGTACCTTGGAGCATCCCACACCCTGGTCGATCCAGCGCACGACATAACCCAGAATGCCCTGGGCGTTGTTGTCCAGCTCCTGCTGCTTTTCGGTGGCCGACCAGTTGGGGGTGGCGGTGACCGGAATGCTGAGTAGCCCGGTCAGCAAGGCGTCGTGCTGGGCATTGGCATCAATCTTTTCCATCTCGATCTGGATGGCGCTGACATTGACCTGGTGGTAATGCAGCGCGTGCAGCGTGGCCCCTGTGGGGCTGGGCACCCAGGCGGTGTTGGCGCCGGCTTTGGGGTGGGCAATTTTCTGCACCAGCATCGCGGCCATCAGGTCGGGCATGGCCCACATGCCCTTGCCGATCTGCGCTTTGCCGCGCAGGCCGCAACTCAGGCCCACCAGCACGTTGTTTTTTTCGTAAGCGTCGATCCAGGCGCTGGCTTTCATGTCGCCCTTGCGGATCATCGGACCCGCTTGCATGGCCGAGTGCATCTCGTCGCCGGTGCGGTCCAGAAAACCGGTATTGATGAAGGCGACGCGACTGGTGGCTTCGGCAATGCAGGCTTTCAGGTTGACGCTGGTACGCCGCTCTTCATCCATGATGCCAAGTTTGACGGTGCTCTCGGGCAGTCCCAGCATTTGCTCGACCCGGGTGAACAATTCGGTGGCAAAGGCTACTTCTGCCGGGCCATGCATTTTCGGTTTGACGATGTACACGCTGCCGGTACGCGAGTTCTTGATGCCCGGCTGGTCTTTGCGCTTCAGGTCGTGCATCGCAATGGTGGTGGTGACCACAGCGTCAAGAATGCCTTCTGGAATTTCCCTTTCAATGCCCTGCGTGTCTTTGTACAGCACGGCTGGGTTGGTCATCAGGTGACCCACATTGCGCAGGAACATCAGTGAGCGGCCATGCAGCGTGACCGTCTGGCCATCGGCGCCGGTGTAGACCCGGTCAGGATTCAAACCCCGCGTGAAAGTCTTTCCGCCCTTGCTCACCTGTTCGGTCAGGGTGGCCTGCAAAATGCCCAGCCAGTTGCTATAGGCCAGCACCTTGTCGTCGGCATCGACCACGGCTACCGAGTCCTCGAGGTCGAGAATGGTCGAGAGCGCTGCCTCGACCACCAGATCGCTGACGCCTGCCGCGTCCGTCTTGCCAATCGCGGTGCTGTGGTCAATCAGAATGTCGAGGTGCAAGCCGTTGTGCTTGAGCAGTACCGACGACGGTGCGGCCGCATCGCCCTGATAACCGATAAATTGCGACGCATCCGCCAGACCGGTGTCGCCAGCCTTGGTGGTGACCACCAGCTTGCCGCCCTGAACGCTGTAGCGCGTTGCGTCTGCGTGGGAACCTTTGGCAAGCGGCGTGGCCTGATCGAGCACCGCGCGCGCAAAGGCAATCACTTTGGCGCCGCGCACCGGGTTGTAGCCTTTGCCTTTTTCAGCGCCGTCGGTTTCAGGAATGGCGTCTGTTCCGTACAGCGCGTCATAAAGCGAACCCCAGCGCGCATTGGCGGCATTGAGGGAATAGCGCGCATTCAATACCGGCACCACCAGCTGGGGGCCAGCTTGCAGAGCCAGTTCGGCATCAACATTAGCGGTCGTGGCTTTAACGTGGGCCGGTTGCGGCACCAGATAGCCAATCGAGGTCAGAAAATGGCGGTAAGCGGCCATGTCGGTGATCGGACCTGGGTGGGCTTTGTGCCAGCTATCCAGCTCGGTTTGCAGGCGGTCACGCTCGGCCAGCAAGGCGAGATTTTTCGGCGCCAGGTCAGCTACCAACTTGTCAAAACTGCTCCAGAACTGGGCGCTGGCCACACCGGTGCCTGGCAGTACCTTGTCCTCAATGAAGCGGTACAAAACGGTGGCAACTTGCAGCTGACCGCAGGCGGTGCGGGGAGTCGATGGCGTGCTCATGGGTATCCTTTGGAAAACAGGGTGGAGAAAGAAATATAAACGGACCAGCGGCCGCTCACGGCGCCAGCAGGGTTAGCACATCACGCAGGTTGCTGCCGGTGTAGCAGGGCGAGGTGCCGAGTGTTTCAAACGGAAGCTGGTAGCGGTTGACCCACAGCGTGCGGTAGCCATACCAGGTGGCGGCTAGGGCGTCCCAGCTGTTGCAACTGACAAAGCCGATCTGCGTTGCCGAAAGGCCAGTTGCCTGCTCGCCCAGCGCATAGGCCTGGGGGTGGGTCTTGTATTTGCGAATGCTGTCGACGCTGATGACGTGGTCGAGCAGACCCTCGAGTCCGGCAGATTTCACAGCATGCTCCAGCATGGCCGGGTCGCCGTTGGAAAGAATGCCCGTGACCACGCCGCGTTGGCGCAGGGCCAGCAGAACCTCGCGGTTTTCAGGAAAGGCAGTCAACTGACGATACTGGTTCATCAGCTTCTCTTCGGACTCGGGCGTCAGGTCGAGGGCCAGGCGTTTGCAGGCGTACTGCAAGCCCGCGCGGGTCAGGTCCCAGAAGGGCCGGTAATGTGCGCCGTCGTTGCTGGTGGTGACCAGCCGGGTGTATTCGATCTGCTTGTCACGCCATAAGGCGCTGATGGACTGGCCCTGACCGGGGAAAAGCCGCTCAGCCAGCGCCCCCACGCTGTAAACGTCAAACAGCGTGCCGTAGGCGTCGAACAGGACAGCGCGGGGCGCAGTGTCGTTGCTGGAGCGGGCAGGATTCATGGTCATACTCTATTCGATACTTGGCGAAAGATTAAATACCTCAAACTTGTTTAATCTGATACTTTATTGAAGGTAATAGAGTACAACTCAATCATGCAAACCCCAAGCGAAGATTTGCCTCTGGCAGGCCTGCGGGTCATCGAATTCGCCCACATGGTGATGGGACCCACCTGCGGCATGGTGCTGGCTGACCTGGGCGCAGAGGTGATCAAGATCGAGCCACTCGAAGGCGACAACACCCGCAGGCTGATCGGCGCAGGCGCTGGCTTTTTCGCCATGTTTAACCGCAACAAGAAAAGCCTGGCGATTGATTTGCACGCGGCGGGTGGCAAAGAGGCCACGCTTAGATTAATTGCCACGGCGGATGTGGTCAGTGAAAACTTCAAATCCGGCACCATGGCCAGGCTGGGGCTGGACTATCCGACTTTGTCCCGGCTCAACGACCGGCTGGTGTATGTCAGCCACAAAGGTTTTTTACCTGGCCCCTACCAGCACCGTACCGCACTCGATGAGGTTGTGCAGATGATGGGGGGACTGGCCTACATGACGGGCAGGCCGGGCGATCCTTTGCGTGCCGGCAGCAGCGTCAATGACATCATGGGGGGTCTGTTTGGGGCTATTGGCGCGATGGCGGCGCTGGCGCAGCGAGCCGTCACTGGCAAGGGCCAGCACGTGCAGTCGGCGCTGTTTGAAAACAATGTCTTCCTGGTGGCCCAGCACATGATGCAGTTCGCTGTGACGGGCCAGCCCGCGGCACCCATGCCCGACCGTATTTCTGCCTGGGCGGTGTACGACGTTTTCACAGTCAAGAATGGCGAGCAGATTTTTCTGGCGGTGGTCAGCGATACCCAATGGGCGGTGTTTTGCAAAGCCTTCGGGCTTGCTGCGCTGCAGGCCGATCCCCGACTGGTCACCAACAACGATAGGGTTCGCGCCCGCAGCTGGCTGATGCCCCAGCTGCGCGCGAAAATGGCGATGCACAGTGCCGCAGCGCTCAGTGCGGTCTTTGAAGAAAACGGCCTGCCTTTTGCCCCCATCACCCGGCCGCACGATTTGTTTGACGACCCCCACCTGCTGGCAACCGGTGGGCTGGCGCCCATGCAGCTTCCCGACCAACGCACCACGCGTGTTCCGCTGATGCCGATCACGCTGGCAGGCAAGCGGCCCGGCGTGCGGTCCAGCCCGCCGCAAGTGGGCGAACACAGCGTGGCGGTGCTGACAGCCGTCGGCTACTCCGCTGAACAGATTGAAAAACTCATAGCGGACCAGGTCATCTGCTGAGTCTGCCGCTTTTCCTGCAAATCTTTTGACCGATGGACAAACTCAAGCAACTCGAATCATTTGTGGCAGTGGTCAACCGGGGAAGCCTGACGGCCGCTGCCAGGTCGCAGGGAGTCGCCCCTGCCATCATGGGTAGAAGGCTCGATGCCCTGGAGCAGCGCCTGGGGGTCAAGCTGCTGGTACGCACCACCCGAAGCATCACGCTGACGCATGAGGGCAGCGCGTTTTTAGAGGATTGCCAAACGCTGCTGGCAGATATTGCCAATGCTGAAGCAAGCGTGTCGGCGGGTGGCATCAAGGCGAGCGGTCACTTGCGCATCACTGCACCCGCCGGGTTTGGCAGGAAGTATGTTGCGCCGCTGGTGACACGGTTTCGTCAGCAGCATGCAGATGTCAGTCTGTCGCTCAACCTCAGTGATCGGGTAGTGGATCTGGCGGGCGAAGGATTTGACTGTGCGGTACGGGTCGGTGATCTGCCTGATTCCTCACTGGTCAGTGTGCGCCTGGCTGACAATCGGCGCCTGTGTGTGGCGACGCCGCACTACCTCAACACCCACGGCACTCCCGGGCACCCCGGAGAGCTGGCCAGGTTTGACTGCCTGGTGCTGTCCACCGACGCGTCGCAGACCCGCGGCTGGGCCTTCAAGGTCGATGGCCAGGTGATTTATCTCAGACTCGGTGGACCGCTGGACTGCTCGGACGGCCAGGTACTGCATGACTGGTGTCTGGCCGGTCATGGCATCGCCTGGCGCAGTACCTGGGAAGTAGAGGCCGAAATCAGCAGTGGAAAACTTGTCGCGGTGCTGGAAGACTTTGCCGCGCCGCCGAATGGCATTTACGCGGTTTTTCCTGGCGCCAAGCATCTGCCGCTGCGGGTGCGCTTATGGATTGATTTTTTGAAAGAGTGCTACGGTCAACCGGACTTCTGGCGGTCGCAGGCCTGAAAACCCATTCGACCCCGATCTGCACGCGTTGAGGACTGGCCCAGGACCCAGCGTTATGTTGGGCCCACATTTCCGCACTGTGGGTAAACGTAAAATCGCCACATGCTTTTGATTAAAAATGATCTGCTTGCGGCATTGGCTGCAGGCCTGGAACAGCTTTCGCCCGGTGCGGGTGAAAAAGCCGCACTGGAGTCACCCAAGGTTGCTGCCCACGGCGACTTTGCCTGCACCGCTGCCATGCAACTGGCCAAAGGGCTCAAGCAAAATCCGCGTCAGGTGGCTGAAGCGCTGCGTACCCTCCTGTTGGCCCACCCGACTTTCCAGAACTGGGTAGAGGCCATCGACATCGCAGGTCCCGGCTTTATCAACTTCCGGCTCAAACCGTCGGCCAAGCAGGAAACCGTGCGGGAGGTGCTGCGGGCGGCCGGGCAATTTGGTGTGAAACCGCCCGTTCGTGATTCGCGCACGGTGGTCGAATTTGTCTCTGCCAACCCAACCGGTCCGCTGCATGTGGGCCACGGCCGGCAGGCGGCGCTGGGCGACGCCATCTGCAACCTGCTGGTGTCCCAGGGTCTGCCAGTTCACCGTGAGTTTTATTACAACGATGCGGGCGTGCAAATCCAGACGCTTGCGACCAGCACTCAGGCACGCGCCAAAGGTCTCCAACCCGGAGACTCAGGCTGGCCAGAATCCGCGTACAACGGCGACTACATCGCCGATATTGCTGCTGACTTCCTGGCCAAAAACACCGTCGAGGCAGACGATCGCGCCACCACCGCTTCAGGCGACGTTGAAGATCTCGAGGCGATTCGAGAGTTTGCCGTGGCTTATTTGCGCCATGAGCAGGACCTGGACCTGCAGGCCTTTTCGGTCCGTTTTGACAACTACTACCTCGAGTCCAGCCTCTACCGTTCGGGCCGAGTCGATGCGGCGGTGGCCAGGCTCGCGCAGGCCGGCAAGACCTACTAACAAGACGGCGCCTTGTGGCTCATGTCAACCGACTACGGTGACGACAAAGACCGCGTGATGAGAAAAAGCGACGGCAGCTACACCTACTTTGTGCCAGATGTGGCCTACCACCTGGCCAAATGGGAACGCGGTTACAGCCGGGCCATCAATATTCAGGGCATGGACCATCACGGCACCATCGCCCGCGTACGTGCCGGCTTGCAGGCGGCCAATGCCGGGGTGCCTCAGGGTTACCCAGACTATGTACTGCACACTATGGTGCGCGTGGTCCGGGGCGGCGAAGAGGTCAAGATTTCCAAGCGCGCGGGCAGCTACGTGACATTGCGCGATCTGATCGAGTGGACCTCTGCCGATGCGGTTCGTTTCTTCCTGCTTAGCCGCAAGCCCGATACCGAATACATCTTTGACATTGATCTGGCCCTGAGTAAAAACAACGAGAACCCGGTCTACTACGTGCAGTACGCGCATGCGCGGATTTGCTCCGTTCTGGCAGCCTGGGGTGGCGATACAGACTCCCTCAAGCAAGCCGAATTGTCTGCCTTGGAGAGTCCGCAAGCGC
>JANMBW010000263.1:0-2617 GCA_031360565.1 Polaromonas sp. | reverse complement strand
GCCCTGAGCGGCGGCGCGGCGCATGTGACCTCGATTGACTCGTCCGGCCCGGCGCTGGCGCGCGCCGTGGCCAATGTGGCGCTCAATGGTTTTGATGCCCGCCGAACCACCATGCTCGACGCCGATGTCAACGCGTCGCTCAGGCAGTTCATCCAGGCCGGCAAAACCTTTGACGCCATCGTGCTGGATCCGCCCAAGTTTGCGCCCACTGCGGCGCATGCCGAGCGAGCGGCCCGCGCCTACAAAGACATCAACCGGCTGGCTTTGAGCCTGCTGGCCCCAGGCGGCGTGCTGTTCACCTACTCCTGTTCGGGCGGCATCAGCGCCGATCTGTTTCACAAAATCGTCGCCGGCGCTGGGCTGGATGCGGGCGTGGACGCCTTCATCACCGAGCGCCTGGGCGGCGCACCGGACCATCCCATGACCATCACCTTCCCGGAGGGCGAGTACCTCAAGGGCCTGGTGCTGATTAAAAAGCCGGCATGATGGTCTTGACTTGACCGCTAAACTCCCCACCTCCTTCCTTGCACCCTCCCATCCGTTATTCGCGGGCTTTTTTCGACTTTTATGCAGATAGTTAGGCAGACACCATGAGCTTGATTCCCGTCACCATCCTCACCGGCTTTCTGGGCTCCGGCAAAACCACGCTTTTGAAGCGCATCCTGACCGAAGCGCACGGCCAGAAGATTGCGGTGATTGAAAACGAGTTTGGCGAGGAAAATATCGACAACGAAATCCTGGTCAACGACACCCAGGAAAATATTATCCAGATGAACAATGGCTGCATTTGCTGTTCGATCCGCGAGGATCTGCGCGAAACGCTGCAATTGCTGGCGGCCAAAAAGCGCAAGGGCCTGCTGGATTTCGAACGCGTGGTGATTGAAACCACCGGTTTGGCCGACCCCGGTCCGGTGGCACAAACCTTTTTCATGGATGAAGAAATTGCCGAGCAGTATTTGCTGGACTCGATTCTGACGCTGGTCGACGCCAAGCACGCCGAAACACAACTGAACGACCGGCAGGAGGCGCGCCGCCAGATCGGCTTTGCCGACCAGATTTTCATCAGCAAGTCTGATCTGGTCCCTGCGGCGGAGGTCAAGGCGCTGATGCAGCGCCTGACGCAAATGAATCCGCGAGCACCGCAAAAAGCCGTGCATTTCGGAGACGTCGCAATCAAGGACGTGTTTGACCTGCGCGGATTCAACCTCAACGCCAAGCTTGATATCGACCCTGATTTTCTGAAAGTGGAGGACGAGTCTCACGCGGGCCATGATCATCACGACCACGACCACGACCACGACCACGACCACGACCATGTTCACACCGAGCATTGCGACCATCCGTCGCATGCCAAGGACAGTGCCGGGGGCCATCACCACCACCATGACGACGATGTGAAAAGCTTTGTCTTTCGTTCAGACAAGCCCTTCAGCCCTGCCAAACTGGAAGATTTTCTGGGTGCTGTGGTCAATATCTACGGCCCCCGCATGCTGCGCTACAAGGGCGTGCTGAATATGGAAGGCACCGAGCGCAAGGTGATCTTTCAGGGCGTGCACCAGTTGATGGGCAGCGATCTGGGCCCGGCCTGGGGCGACAGCGAACTGAAAACCAGCAAAATGGTTTTCATCGGGATAGACCTGCCTAAAGATATTTTTCTGCAGGGTTTGGAGCAGTGCCTGGTTTGAGGTAGGCTGTGCGCACTTTATGCACAATGCAGGAGTAAGTTGCGGAGCTCTATGTTTGTCTCGATTCACCAACGGTTTGAAGGCAGGGCGTCGCCGTGCTCTGGCGTGCCGCTACAATCGCGCGCCAAGCGAGATACCCGGAAAGGCCCCTTAGAAGGCTCATCAGACATTGACGCCGTGCCTCATCCAGAGGCGGCTCCCAGAGGAGACATCTGTTGAAAGCGCAAGCCAAAAAATCCAAGACGGTTGCCGCCACCCGGGCCAAACCCGCGGTGAAGACCAAAGCCGTGGCCGCAAAAGCCAAGGCCCCGGTCAAATCGGCGACTGCGAAAAAACCTGCGCCTCAGGCAGCCTCCCGGGCAGCCGCCAAAAAGGTGACGCCGGCCAAAGCTCCGGCCAAACCGGTAGCGGCAAAAGCCAAGCCAGCAGCAAAGAGCACGGCTAAAAAGCCGGTGCCCGTTGCCAAACCCATCATTAAGAAAACCATTAAAACCGCCGTCAAACCCCCAGCAAAGGCCGCCCAGCCGGCCAAGGTGATTGCCAAGCCGGCAAAAGCCGTCAAGGTTGCTGCCCCTGCCCCTGTCGCCAGCTCCGCGAAGCTTAAGAAACCTGCGTCACCCCCGGTGGTGGCAGCAGCGCCGGCTAACGTGCGGCCTGCCGAAAAACCTCCGGTGATGATCGCACCACCGGCGCTCAAGCCGGGACGCCGCAGCTCGTCCCGCGCGATGTCGCAAATGCCTCCACCCGCCCCCATGGTGCCTACCCATGCGCCCGATGCGGCTAAAGCCAGTTACTCTGCCATGACCGAACGCGTGGTTGCGCCACCTCCGCACGTCGCTGCCAAAAAAGACCCCAAGCTGGCCAACAACTGGAAAGCCAAGGCCGGCGTAGCCTTGTCGGACGACGAAGTCAAGGCCATGCCCGACTCCGAG
>JANMBW010000034.1:0-6377 GCA_031360565.1 Polaromonas sp. | reverse complement strand
ACGGCATCAGCACAAGGCTGGCGCAGACCTTTGCTTGCATGGCTGGGGGTGCAGGCCAGCCTGGCCGAAAAAGCGGGCGACAGCGAACAGGCCGCGCGGGTGCGGCGGCGCATGGATCTCGTCGACGGCAAAGCTAAGGTGAACCGGTAAGGCCATGGCGCCATGGACGATCGCGCTGGCCGGTGCCGTGGCGCTGGCTACCGCGATGGGCATTGGCCGTTTTGCCTTCACCCCTTTGCTGCCCATGATGCTGCAGGACGGCGTGATCGATTTGCCCGCTGCCAGTTGGCTGGCGAGTGCCAATTACCTGGGTTATTTGCTAGGCGCCTTGCTGGCTACTTTTCAGCCCTGGATCTGGCAGAAGATCAAGTCGCTTCCGCCGCTGGCCGGAACGCAACTCCTGCGCGCAGGTCTGGTATCCACCTGTTTGCTGACACTGGGCATGGCGCTGGATGCGCCCGCCCTGTGGCCGTCGCTGCGTTTTTTGGCAGGCGTGGCGAGCGCCTTCGTTTTCATCTTTTCATCGGGCTGGTGTCTGTCCGAGCTGGCCAAACGCGATGCGAGTCGCCTGGGAGGTGTGATGTTTGCCGGGCCAGGCGCCGGGATTGCGCTCAGCGGTTTGCTGGCCAGTGGCATGGTGGCGCTGCATTTTTCAGCTGCTGCGGGCTGGTTGATTCTGGGCTTGTTGGCCTGCGTGCTGACAGCGCTGGTCTGGCAAAGTTTCCAGAAACCTTCTGCGCCATTGGCGGTGGCGGCGGGGGCCAACGATAACTCGCGCCGAGGTGAGGATTTGGCAGGCATGCAGCAAATGCTGCTGCTCGCTGCAGCGTATGGCTTGGCGGGCCTTGGCTACATCGTTACCGCCACTTTTCTGCCAGTGATTGCGCGCCAGGCCTTGCCTGGATCACGGTGGCTAGACATATTCTGGCCACTTTTTGGCTTTGGCGTCATGCTGGGCTCCTTACTGGCAACACGTATCTCGCTGCGCGGTGACCTGCGCTACCTGCTGGCGGCGTGCTATGGAATGCAGGCTGCGGGCGTTGCCGTGACGGTATGGAGCCCCACGCTGGCGGGTTTTATTTCGGGTAGCTTGCTACTGGGGCTGCCTTTTACGGCCATTACTTTTTTTGCGATGCAGGAGGTGCGGCGACTGAGGCCGGCCAATGCTTCCAGTTACATGGGCTTGCTGACTACCCTCTACGGCCTCGGGCAGATTGCTGGCCCACCCATGGTTGCTTTCTTGCTGCACCGCAGTGCGACGCTGGCTGAAGGCTTCACGCTGTCGCTGGCGGTAGCCGCCGGGTCGCTGGTGCTGGGTGCGGGACTGTATTTGTGGATGATTCGGGCCTATCCGATGCCTATCGTCGCAGTGCAGCCCATCCCTGCACCTCGCACTAAACCGAACTCTTGACCTGGTCACTATTCGGCGTCTGTCAGCCTCACAACGCAAGTGACTCCGCTGGACGGTTAACTTTTGGGATTATGCTTTCTGCATGAAACTCCATAATTATTTTCGATCGTCCGCGTCATATCGGGTCCGTATTGCACTGGCACTGAAAGGCCTGTCCTACGAGTACGTGCCAGTTCACCTTCCTAGGGGCGACCATAAAAAGCCGCCTTATGTGGACCTGTCGGCAGACACACTTGTGCCGCTGCTCGAAATCGACGGTGCAAAGCTGTCGCAGTCGATGGCCATCATTGAATACCTCGATGAGAAATATCCGGCGCCTGCCTTGCTGCCGTCCGAAGCTCTGGGCCGTGCAAAGGTACGCGCGTTGGCGCAATCAATAGCCTGTGATATTCACCCTATCAATAACCTGCGCATTCTTAAATACCTGGTCAGAGAACTCAAGGTGGACGAAGAAGCCAAAAATGCCTGGTACCGGCACTGGTGCCGTGAAGGTTTGCTGGCATTTGAAAAGCAGCTCAACCAGTTGCCGCCCGCCACCTTTTGCTACGGCAACTCCCCAACGCTGGCTGATCTATGTCTGGTGCCGCAGATTTTTAATGCCCAACGCTTTCAGGTCAACTTTGATGGCCTCACGCGCACTCTGGCGGCCTACGAGGCCTGCATGGCGCTGCCGGCTTTTCAGAACGCCCAGCCATCGGCGTGCCCTGATTACGAAGCCTGAGGGCAGCATGGGGAGCCCGCGTTGTGCATGCTGACTGGCTGATTCCAGACTGGCCCGCTCCGCCAAACGTGGGGGCAATTTTCACGACCCGCTCTGGCGGCATATCAGTAGCGCCCCACGACAGCATGAATCTGGGTGACCATGTTGGCGATGCGCCCGAGGCGGTGACGGCCAACCGTGAAGCGCTTCAGACAGCAATGGCCACGCGCGCTGTGTTTCTCAAACAGCTTCATGGTTGCGAGGTGCTGACATTGGAGGAGACGACCGGTGACGGTCTGCAAGCCGATGCCTGTGTGACCACTCAGCGCTCACTGGCCTGCACCATCATGGTGGCCGACTGTTTGCCCGTGTTGTTGACCACTACCGGTGGCCATGCTGTGGCGGCTGCACACGCGGGTTGGCGCGGCCTGGCCGGTCTCAAGGGGCGCGGCATTCTGGAGTCTTTTTATGCCTCTTTTAATGCCCTGGCGAGCGTCAACAGTGCGTCAATTGCTACAAAAATAATAGCATGGTTAGGTCCTTGCATTGGACCGTCAGCTTTCGAGGTGGGTGCTGAAGTGAAAGCTGCATTTGAATCAGGCCATGATGATGCGGCGCGGTGCTTCGTTCAAGTCGGGGCGGACAAGCACCTGGCGGACCTGGCGGGGCTGGCTCGGCTTCGCTTGCAGGCGCTGGGCATCACGCAGATTTACGGCAATGACAGCACTCCCGCATGGTGCACGGTGAGCAACCCGTCGCGCTTTTTTTCGCATCGGCGCGATGCCGGCAAGGACGGAAATGGCAGGGGAACGACGGGGCGAATGGCGGCTTGTATCTGGCTGAAATGAACCAAGACCTCAATCCGGTTTGATCTGCGCCTTGGCCACGATGTCTTTCCACATCGCCTGCTCGCGCCGGATAAACGCAGCAAATTCGGCGGGCGGCTGACCGCCAATGGTGGCGTTGTCCGCCGCAAAGCGCTCGGCGGTGGCGGGGGACTGCAATGCCTTGGCGCATTCCTCTTGCAGGCGCTGCACGATGGCGGGTGGCGTTCCAGCGGGCGCCAGCATGCCATACCACTGCACCGATTCAAAATTGCGGTAGCCCATCTCAGCCACGGTGGGCACGTCTGGCAACACCGGTAGCCGCGTGGGAGTGCCTACCGCGATGGCGCGAAGTTTGCCACTGCGGATGTACTGAAGCAGTGCCGGTGTGCCTGCCGAAAAGGCCTGCGTGCGCCCCGCCAGCAAGTCGGTCAGCGCCGGCCCGGTGCCGCGGTAGGGAATGTGCGTCATGAACATCCCGGTCACCAGCTTGAGGTACTCCATGGCCAGATGGCCGGCGCTGGCGTTGCCGGCAGAAGCGTAGTTCAGCTTGCCAGGATTTTTCTTGACATAGGAGACAAATTCGCGAAAGTTGATTGCCGGCACATCGGGGTGGATCACAAAAAGGCTGGGCACTTTCGCCAGCAGGGTGACGGGCATGAAGTCGCGATTCACGTCATAGCCGGTGTTGGTAAAAATATAGGGATTGACAGCCAGCGAGCCCACATGACCGAGGATGACGGTATGGCCATCGGGTGTGGCACGCGCCACTTCCTGCATGGCGGGCACGCCGCCGCCTCCCGCCTTGTTGTCGATGAGCACCGGCACGCCGAGTTGTTTGGTCAGCTCGTTGGCCACTGCGCGTGCGACGATGTCAGACGTGCCACCCGGAACAAAAGGCACCACAAATCGGATGGATTTGGACGGCCAGGTCGATTGGGCCAGGCTCGGCCAGGGGTTGGCGATGCCGGCAGATGTCAAAGTTGCGTGGGCCAGCCATTGCCTGCGCTGAAGGGAAAAACTATGCATGCTTGTCTGATGCCTTGGGTGCCATGTCCTGGCTTGATGTCTTGGCTTTAAGCCTCGAATGTTTATGAGTGGTGGGCATCAACAGCCAAGTCGAACATGGTACGAAGGGTATTGGTGAAGTGCGGCCGCATGCGGCTGCTCCATTCGGTTTCACGAACGGCGAGCCAGGGGATAGACCCAAGCGTGTCCTGCGTGACGAGGTCGTAGCACGCCAGTGACAACGGGCCGTGATCGTGGTTTAAAAATCGGCTGGCTCTCACGCAGCCGGGAACACCGGCCAGACCGGGCATATGTTCACTGTCGTACCAGTCGGCGAGCTGTGGCATCCAGCCGGTCTCGGGGTCCATTTCGACAACGTAATGGTAAGCAGGCGTCTTGTCTGCGGAAGCGCCAGCCTGGTCAAAGACCTTTTCTAGCCGGGAAACCCGCAGCTGCTGCAACTGGGGTGACGACTCTTGAAGTCTGGCCTCCAATGTGGAGGCGACGGCGTGCTCAAGTTGGAGCGAATCAGTCAGGTAGAGATAGGCATACATCATGCCGGTCTGTGGGTCCAACGCGGCGTGCACCTTGACTGGCTGTTGCACAGACGATCCGAGGAGCGCACTGCGAAAGCGCTCCAGCGCAGCAGGCAACTGATGTCTGTCATGAGCCGGCAGCGTGGCTTGAACCAGCAGGGCATCTGTTCGGACCGATATTCGGATCGATGAAGGTGCTGAAGTTGAAGAAGGCGCCACCATGTCAGTGCCCAATCTGAAAGGCCGCGAGAAAGCGCGACACCATGTTGTAGGCGGCTACGGTAGCCACCAGGTCGGTTAACTGGTGGTCGGTAAAGCAGGCTTTCAAAGGCTCGAACACGGCGTCCGGCACCTCCACATCACGTGTCATGGTGTCGGTCAGCGCCAGCACATGGCGCTCCTGCTTTGAATACAGATCGTTGCCGGTGGTGAGGCTCAGGTCGCGCAAGGCGTCGATTTTTTCTTGTGGCATGCCGGCCTTGAGCGCGTGCGGCACATGCGCGTCGAATTCATACGGCGCCCGGTTGAGCACGGCTACCCGCAAGATGACCATTTCACGTAGGTCTGCTGGCAGGCTGCTGCGGTTACGCACAGCGGTTAAAAGCTGCTCCCAGCCTTGCGCCAGCGGCGGACTGTTGAGCAGCACCTGGTAAAGCAGTGACACGCGGCCGCGCTCCGCCGTGATGTTGGCTTCGATGTCGGTCAACTCCAGGCGGGTGCCGGGCACTATCGGTGAAATTCTCATGGTCAGTCGCCCGGCGTTATTCGGGTTTGATTTTCTTCTCGCGTATGACCTTGCCCCATTTGGCCGTGTCATTTTTTAACAGCAAAGCCAACTCGGCAGGGCTGGAGGCCGCCGGTTCAGCACCCGACGACAACAGTTTGGCCCTTACGGCTTCATTGACCAACGTGCGCTTGACCGCCTGGTTCAGACGGTCCACTTCTGATGCAGGCGTGGCCTTGGCTGCGAACAGGGCGTACCAGTTGTCAGAGTCCACCCCCGCCATACCCATTTCCTGGAAGGTCTTGACCTCGGGCAGCAGCGGATGGCGCTTTGGCGATGCAATGCCGATCGGCTTGAGCTTGCCGGCCTTGATAAAGCCGACCAGACCGGGAATATCCCCAAAAAAGCCGTCGACATGGCCAGCAATCACGTCAGTGATGGCGGGGGCGGCGCCTTTGTACGGCACATGCACAAGATTGGCTTTGGTCGCGTCAGCGAGCAGTTCCATCGCCAGGTGCGGCACGCTACCGGTACCCGACGAGGCCATGGTGACACCGTCTTTTTTCAGGCGCGCATTGGCGATGAATTCGGCTCCGGTGTTGGCCGGGTTGGCCGTGCCCACCACCAGCAATTCCACGTTGTTCACCACCAGCGAAATAGGCGCCAGATCGCGCACCGGGTCATACGGCAACTTTTCATAGAGCGGTGGATTGATCGCCACCGCACCGACACTGGTGAGCCACAGCGTGCTGCCGTCCGGAACCGCGCGGGCAACATACTCGGCTGCGATGGCGCCGTTTGCGCCCGCCTTGTTCTCAACAATGACTTGCGTCCCCAGTTCCTTGCCGAGTTGCTCACCAAGGGTGCGCGCCACAAAGTCAACCGGGCCGCCGGGCGGGAAGGCCACCACCAAGCGGGTCACTTTTGGCTGCGCCTGCGCCACTGACAAAGAGGAAAAGCCGACCCCAAGGGTGAAAACTGCCGCGGCGATGGTCAGGACATGTCGTCGCGGTGGGCTAGGAAGGGTCATGAGGGGTTTCTTGGTGAGTGAATGGGTGGGAGGTCTGATCGGATGGTCAATCGCAGCGTACCGACATACCGCCATCGACCACAATTTCAGCGCCTGTCACAAAGCGGGCCTCGTCCGAGGCTAAAAACAGTGCCGCATTGGCGG
>JANMBW010000516.1:0-4185 GCA_031360565.1 Polaromonas sp. | reverse complement strand
GGTGGTCGAGGCAACGGCAACGGTGGACGGGCCAGACCACCGGCAGACGGGATGAATGCAGGCGGCGGATCGGCTGGCTCTGGACGCGGCCCGCGCACACCCAATCCGGGTCAGCCGCGCCAATCGTCCGGCTATGGTCAGGGTGACGGCGGTCAGCCACGGCGAGCCCAGCCGCCGCGCTCGCGTGATCCACAAGCTCCGCGCGTCGACGATGAGCGGCAGCGCCAGGACCCACGCGGTCCTCGGGTAGATACCCGGGGCGATCAGCGCAATGACTTTGATGACCGTCAACCTGCCAGCCACGTGTCGTCTGGATTTCCGTCGTCCGGCCAACCTTCAGGCGGCAATCGGGGCGGCGGTCGGGGTCCTCGCTCTGGCGGTGGCGGCGGACGCGGTGGCCCAGGCGGTCCTCGGCGGACGGGCGGATCGGGTTCCTACTCAGGGCGTTAATCTTGCGGGCACACCCCGCAGGGCGCTCACAACCAGCGTGAGCGCTTGAATCGCCAGTAGAGCACCAGACAGGTTGTGACTATGGCCGCCAGGGCAACGGGATAGCCGTAGCGCCACTTGAGTTCGGGCATGTGTTCAAAGTTCATGCCCCAGATCCCGGCAAATGCGGTGCAGACTGCAAAAATACTGGCCCACGCCGCGAGGCGTTTGGTGACTTCGCTTTCTTCAATCGTGGCCATCGCCAGATTGACCTGGATGGCGGTGCCCATGGTTTCACGCATGGTGTCTATCTGTGAGTTGATACGCCCCAGGTGATCGACCACATCGCGAAAGTAGTCCTGAACCCCGCTACAAATTTGCGGCACCCGGCCACCATACAGCTTGCTCGCGCCTTCCAGCAACGGGGCTACTGCGTGTTTGAGCACCATCACCCGGCCCTTGAGCTCATACAGGCGCTCGATGTTCACGCGGGCTGTGCTTTTGGTAAAAATATCTTTCTCGATGGTTTCGAGCTCGGTTTCAAGATCGTCCAGAATCGGGAAGTAGCGGTCGACCACCGCATCCATCAGGGCGTACAGCACAAAGCCCGAGCCATGGCGCAGCAATTCGGGTTCTCTTTCGCAGCGTTCCCGGACACCCAGAAAATCCTTTTGGCTTCGATTGCGCACCGACAAAACATAGTTGGCCCCGGTGAACACATCGACCTCGCCAACGTTGAGCGTTTTGGGATCGCCGGGCAGATGCTCCACCAGATGCAATACCGAAAAGAGCGAGGCCCCGTACTCTTCGATTTTCGGGCGCTGATGGCCGTGCTGGGCATCTTCTACCGCCAGTTCGTGCAGACCAAATTCCGCCCGCATTTCTTCCAGCTCGGACGCAGAGGCGTCTTGCAAGGCGACCCAGACAAAAGCGTCAGGGCGTGAAATATAGTCACTGATCTCATCGACTGCAATGTCGGCAAGTTTGGTGCCGTGTTGATACACCACACAGTTGATCAGCATAAAAACTTTCCTGCAGGTTGGACAACTCGCCGGATTCTGGCACAGCGCGGGCAGCACCGGTCAGAAAACAAAAAACAACCCGCCTCGGCCTGTCCACCGATAATCCGTTGATGCGACTTCTACACACCATGCTCCGCGTTGGCGATCTCCAGCGCTCCATCGATTTTTACACCCAGGTACTCGGCATGAAGCTGCTGCGCACCTCGGAAAATCCCGAGTACCACTACAGCCTGGCATTTGTCGGTTTTGACCAAGGCAACCCCGATCAGGCCGAAATTGAACTGACCTACAACCATGGCACCACCAGCTACGACATGGGTACGGCCTATGGCCATATCGCGCTGGGTGTGCCGGATGCTTATGCCGCCTGCGACAAGATCCGGGCGGCGGGCGGAAATGTGACGCGTGAGGCGGGGCCGGTCAAGGGTGGCTCAACGGTGATTGCCTTCGTCACCGACCCGGATGGCTACAAGATTGAATTGATCCAACGGGCAGAAAACGGCGGTGGGGCCGGCCTGCGTTGAGCCAGGGCTAACTTTTTAATTGCTCGAATCCTGGGCGCTGGATCTCAAGCGCCCGGGCGTGCCAGCTGACACGCCTGATACGCCAGCGCGGTGACATGCGACCAGTTGGCACGCGCCAGCGTGTCGGCGGGCGTGAGCCACGATCCGCCCACACACACCACATTGGGTAATGCCAGCAGCTCCGCTGCATTGGCCATGGTCACGCCGCCCGTCGGACAAAAACGCACATCACCAAACGGTCCGCTCCAGGCCTTCAGCATCGACGCACCACCGGCCTGCAATGCCGGAAAAAACTTGAGTTCGGTCAGCCCGTCTTCCTGCGCTGCCATGATGTCGCTGGCCGTTGCCACGCCGGGCAGCAGCGGCAGACCGTTTTCGCGGCAGGCATGGCCTACCGCGTGGGTATACCCCGGACTCACCGCAAAGCGCGCACCCGCCATTGCACAGGCCTGCACATCGGAAGCGCTGCGTACAGTTCCGGCTCCCACCACGGCTTGCGGCACATGACGGGCGATCGCTTCGATGCAGGCAAGTGCCTGCGGGGTGCGCAGGGTGACTTCGAGCATGCGGATGCCGCCGGCCAGCAACGCCTGCGCCAGTGACACGGCTTGCGCGGCGTCACTCAGCACCATCACTGGAATCACCGGTGCATCCCGCATGATGTCCAGTGCGGTGAGTCTGCCGCTCACCTCCAGCTTCACATCCATGTGAGCGCTCCCTCTTCGGGGCTGAAGGCATGGCGGCGCATGCCGGCGAACAATTCGCGCCCCATGCCAAGTCCATTGGCCTGCCTCAGCGCAGCCGGCATGACCTCGGCTTGTCGTGCCGCCCACTCGTCGTCTGGCACGCGAACCTTCAATTCGCCGGTCAACGCGTCCAGCAGGATCACATCGCCATCGCGCACTTTGGCCAGCGGCCCCCCCGCAGCTGCCTCAGGCGATACGTGGATTGCAGCCGGCACCTTGCCAGACGCGCCACTCATGCGGCCGTCGGTGACCAGTGCCACGCGGTAGCCCTTGCCCTGCAACACCGCCAGGGGTGGCGTGAGCTTGTGCAGCTCGGGCATGCCATTGGCTTGCGGACCCTGCCAGCGCACCACGCACACCACATCCCGGTCGAGTTCTCCACTCTGAAAGGCAGCATGCAAGGCCTCCTGCGAATCAAACACCCGGGCGGCTGCCTCGATCACATGCCGGTCATCTGGCACGCTGGACACCTTGACCACGCCCCGGCCCAGATTGCCCTGAAGCAATTTAAGACCGCCCGTGGGGCTGAACGGACTCGCAACATTGCGAACAATCGATTCGTCTTTCGAAGGCCCGGCATTCTTCCATGTCAGCGAGGCACCAATGAGCTCAGGCTCACGCGTGAATTCGCGGATGCCGCCAGCACGCACCGTGAGCACGTCTTCATGCATCAGACCGGCATCCAGCAGCTCGCGAATGATCAGGCCAGTCCCGCCTGCGGCCTGAAACTGGTTCACATCGGCGCTGCCGTTGGGGTACACATGCGCCAGCGTCGGCACCACGTCCGACAAGTCAGAAAAGTCATTCCAGTCAATCGTGATACCGGCCGAGCGTGCCACCGCTACCCAGTGAATCAGGTGGTTGGTCGAACCGCCAGTGGCCAGCAATGCCACCATCGCATTGACAATCGCTTTTTCATCGACGATCAAACCAATGGGCGCGTAGCGTCTGGCGTGAATGATGTCCAGTACCGTGCGGGTGGCCTCACAAGTCAGCTCATCGCGCAGCGCGCCGCCGGGCGCCACGAAGGCGGTGCCGGGCACGTGCAAGCCCATCGCTTCAAGCAACATCTGATTGCTGTTGGCAGTGCCGTAAAAGGTGCAGGTACCCGGGCTGTGGTAACTTTTCAGTTCGGCTTCCAGCAAGCCTTCACGCCCGACCAGTCCCTGCGCAGCCAATTCGCGCACATGGGCTTTTTCCTTGTTGGGCAAGCCTGATGGCATCGGCCCGGCCGGCACGAACTCGGTTGGCAAATGGCCAAAATGCAGCGCGCCAATCAGCAGGCCAGGCACGATCTTGTCGCACACGCCGAGCATCAGTGCGGCGTCGAACATGTCATGCGACAAGGCCACTGCCGTTGCCATGGCAATCACGTCGCGGCTGAACAGGCTGAGCTCCATGCCCGACGTGCCTTGCGTGACACCGTCACACATGGCTGGTACGCCACCCGCCACCTGGGCCGTG
>JANMBW010000457.1:0-1647 GCA_031360565.1 Polaromonas sp. | reverse complement strand
CCCTCTGGCGCCTGCAGCTGGCCTCTAGCATGCTGGCGGCGCAGGGCGAAGTACAGCGCCAGCAAATACATAATACTTTTCTGGCTGCTATTTCACATGACCTGCGCACCCCGCTGGCCGCAGTGGTCGGGGCCGCGTCATCGCTGCAAACCCAGCGTGAAAAACTCGATGCGGCAGAGCAGGATCGCCTGCTTGAAAGCATCGTCAGCGAGGCCACCTACCTGTCCACTGTCACGGAAAATACCTTGCAGCTGGTGCGACTGGCCAATTCGGCGGAAGGACTTCAGCGCGGCTGGGAATCGATGGAGGAGATTGTGGGCGCGGTGTTGGCGCGCGTGCGCAGGCGAGATCCGCAGCGACGCATCCGGTCCAGCGTGCCCAAAGGGCTGCCACTGATCAAGGCCGATCCGGTGCTGTTGGCACAACTGCTGGAAAACCTGCTGGACAACGCGCTCAAGTACACCGCGCAGGCGATTGACCTAACCGTGGGCGTGCAAGGCAATCAGCTGCTGGTTTCCGTCAAGGACAGGGGCCCCGGAATCCCCAATGAAAAGCTGGCGACCATCTTCGAGCCGTATTCGCGCAACGACCAGTCCGGCCGGCATGGGTCCGGTCTGGGGCTGGCCTTGTGCCGGGCCGTGGCACAGGCCCACGGGGGCATGCTAAGGCTCAGGCCGCGTGGCGGCGGCGGCAGCTGCTTCAGCCTGACGCTGCCGATCGAGCCGCAGCAGCCAGGAGAGGTGCCCACATGACCCTGCGGGTTCTCGTTGTTGAAGACGACCGCGACCTGCGCGCGCTGATGCAGTCTGCGCTCTCGGTCGAAGGCTTTGAGGTGCAGACGGCGGTGTCGGTCAGCGAGGCGGGCGTGATGCTGCGTCACCGGCAGCCAGACGTGATCGTGCTTGATTTGGGATTGCCTGACGGTGACGGAATAGAGCTGGTGCGCGAGGTCCGCAAGCGGCATTCGCTTCCCATTCTGGTGGTCTCAGCCCGTCACCAAGAGGCACAAAAAATCAAGCTGCTGGACGCCGGTGCTGACGATTACCTCACCAAGCCGTTCAGCGTTGGCGAGCTGCTTGCGCGCATCAGGGTGGCGCTGCGTCACCGGGGCACCGCGCTGGCCGCCGCTGTCACGGTGCACGAACTGGATGACTTGCGCATAGACCTTAAGCAGCATCTGGTTCAGTGCCGTGGCGAGACATTGCACCTCACACCGACAGAGTTCAAGCTGCTGGCGCGGCTGGTGCGCAGCGCCGGTCTGGTCGTGACGCACCGGCAATTGCTCACCGATGTGTGGGGGGCCGAGTTCACCGAGCACACCCATTACCTGCGGCTCTACATGGCGCAGTTACGCGCCAAGATCGAGCGTGAGCCCGCAGAGCCGAGGTATCTGCTCACAGAGACCGGCGTGGGTTACCGGCTGGCAGCGGTCTGACGGCCCCGGTCCTTATGCGTTCCTGATGCGCTTGCGGCGACAGTGGGCGCATGTTCACCATCCCGCTTTTCTCATGAACCAGACCGCCAAACGCGAAGGTCTTGCTGCCCTCACCCTCGGAGCGCTCGGCGTGGTCTATGGCGACATCGGTACCAGTCCGCTGTACACCATGAAAGAGATTTTCAGCCCGGCCACCGGCATACCGCTGGATA
>JANMBW010000426.1:0-8424 GCA_031360565.1 Polaromonas sp. | reverse complement strand
TTCGCTGAGCTGGGTGAAAGCCACCATCGCAATGAACTGGCCGGGCGGCACGCCAATCAACTGCGCCACCAGCACCACAATGGAATCGACCAGGATATCGTCCAGCAGGTGGTTGCGGTTGTCGCTCCACATCGTCATCTGCCGCTGGGCATGGTGCAGCGAATGCAGGCGCCACCACCACTCCAGCTGGTGCTGCCCGCGGTGCGTCCAGTAAGCCACAAAGTCAAATACCAACAGATAGATCAGCAGACTGACCAGGGCCACGTCGGTCACGCCCGGCCAAAGCTGATCCAGATGAAAAGTGCCGTAGCCCGCCGTTCGCAGGCTGCCAAAGGCTTCGTCAAACCATGGCTCCAGAGTAAAAAACAGCACCACGCGGAAAAGCCCCAATCGATGGATCAGGGTGTAGACCACATCGGTACGGATCGTGGCGCGGTCGGTGATCGGCTCAACCGGCCGCCAGCGCTGGAGCGGCGCAATTACCGCCAGCATGATCAGAATTTGCAGCAGGCCGACCATGAACCACGCGGTGGCGCCATAGCCGTCCTCCAGCAGGTTGCCCAGGCCCAGCGCAAACATCGCAGGCAGCACTGCTGTCTCGAACAGCCCCTGCTGCAGCGATGAGAAAAGATTGGCCAGCCAGTCCATTGGCTTATTTTGCCGGCTGGGGCGTTTCCCGGCTCGCCGGTGATTCAATCCAGGCTTTGTATCGGGGGTGTTCGCGCAGGGTCTGGAAGCAAAAACCGCGTGCTTTCAGACCCGTGATCAATGGGTCGAGCACCGCTGGCGCCCAGGGGTCCTGGCGTGACCAGATGCCCAGATGGGCCAGCAAAATGTCGCCAGTGCGGATATCGCGCAGTGCGCTCTTGAGCAGCGCTGCATTGGAGTGTTGCTGACTGGGCAACTCATCACCCAAAAAACCTGCCGGCGACCAGCCCACGTGCTCGTAGCCGCAAGATTTGGCAGCCGCCAACAGCGCGGGCGAGGTTTTACCGCCTGGGGCCCTGAACAGGGGCAATGGTTTTTTTCCCGTGATCTCTTGCAGGCGCTGGCTGGATCGACCGATTTCTTCGCAGTAATTTGCAGCCGTCCAGGTGAAGGTTTTGCCCTCTGATGGGCCCGCCGAGGGGCGGACCGTGAATTGCGGCGGGCTGCCGGGGACATCACCGCGCCAGTAGGTGTGCGCCCAGGTGTGCGAGGCGAACTCATGCCCCTCAGCGGCGCGCGCCTTCCACCAGCCAGCCCAGTGCGTGCCCAGGCTGCCATCGCCGACCTGGGTACGCTCGTTGGCGGCGAAAAAAGTCACCTTGACCTGATGCTTGTGAAGGACGTCGGCGACCAGGGGCGCGACGCCCATGTGTCCGGTATCAAACGTCAGGAAAAGCGGTTTGCAGGCTGCGCCGGTAACCGCCGTTTTCAAGTCAGATTGACCCTGAGCCCACGAATTACCTTGGATAATAGCTATTAGAATAATAGCAACCGCGGCGACGCCTGTAGCCGGCCTAGCGCGGCGCGTGATCAAGCGTCCAGACGCCATGAGGGCTCTTTCCAACACTGACCTGACGCACCACCTTGCGCGAGGCGATGTCGATTACCGTGAGTTTTCGGGCCCAGCGCGAGGTCACCAGAATCTGCTTGCCGTCCCGGCTGACGTCCATACAGTCGGGCCCGCCGGGCGCCGGAAAGCTGTCCACCACCTCCAGCGTTTGCAGATCAATTCTGCTGATGGTGTTGGCCACCCGGTTGCTGACCAGCACATGCCGCTGGTCGCCCTGCGCCCGAAATGCATGCGCGCCCAGACCGGTCTTGATCACCTTGACGCGCTTGGGCGGCTTGCCGGTTTTGTCGCTCACGTCGTAGACTTCCACGGCATCGCCACCGGTCAGTCCGACCAGCAAATATTTGTCATCCGAGGTGCCAAACACATCAGCCGGAATCGGCCCGGTCTTGGTGCGCCATTTGATGGTCTGGCTGGCGAGGTCAATGGCGATCAGTTCATCGCTGTCCTGCATGGTCGAAAACACCGTTGCACTTTGGGTGTCAATCCACAAATGGCTGGGCGTGCGGCTGGTAGGAACGCGTTTGGCGAGCGTGATGTCCTGACCATTCCAGCGGTAAATATCAATGTGATTCAGGCGATTGGCCGCTGTCACAAACCACTTCATGTCAGGCGAAAAGCGCAGTTGGTAGGGATCCAGAATGCCCCGCACGGTGCGCTGCACCTCTGCGGTCTTCGGGTCAATAAAGGTCAACGAGTCAGACAGCGCATTGGCCACAATCACCGATTTTTCGTCGGGCGTCAGGTACAGATGGTGCGGCTGCTTGCCCGTAGCGATTCGCTTGGTCTCTTGCCAATTCGCCGGATTGATCACACTGACGCTGTCGTCAAGCGAGTTGAGGACAAAAATCGGCGACCGGCTGGCGCCGACGGTCGCACTGGCCGCTGGAGATTTCGGCATCACAGGAGCCTGGGCCTGCGCTGCCGAGGCCGAGATTCCCAACCAGACCCCACCCGCCACACACATGCAACGAATCACTGAAAAACGGACGCTAACATTCACAGGAAAAGCTTTCGAAAGGCAATCGACTAGTGTACCGGGCGGCTTCTCAGGAAACCATTGGAAAACCTAAATTTGCCGTCCCGCCCGGGTCATCTGCGTCATTTGTCTGTGTCATCTATGAGGACTCCTTTATGTTGGTGATGTCGGTTGACGGTTACGGCCTCGAAGTCCGGCAGATTGCCGGCTCGGGCAGCTTGTCGCCGCTGGTTTTTTTGCACGAAGGGCTGGGCTGCGTCAGCTCATGGACCCAGGCTGGCCAGGACTGGCCGCAAAAAGTGTGTGAAGCCACTGGCCGGGCCGGCCTGCTGTACTCACGTCGTGGCTATGGGCAATCCGATCCGGCACCGCCTGGGCGCCACGTTTTGGCACCCGACTACATGCATCACCAAGCCTGGGACGTGCTGCCCGCCCTGCTGGCGCAGCTGCGCAGCGTTCACCCCGGTTTTGACAAACCCGTCCTGGTAGGCCATTCGGACGGCGCGACGATTGCGCTGCTGTATGCCAGTCGATTCCCAGTATCGGCCTGTATCGCGATGGCACCGCACGTCATCGTTGAAGAGATTGCCGTCACAGCCATCAAAGCCGCAAAGTCTGCCTTTGAGTCTGGCGGCTTGCGCCAGCGACTGGCACGGCACCATGCCGATGTGGACGGCGCATTCTGGCAGTGGAACGATGTATGGCTTTCCCAGGGATTTCGACGTTTCGACATCCGGCCCGAGTGTCGCCAGATCACGGCGCCACTGATGCTGGTCCAGGGCCTGAACGACGAGTACGGGACGATGCAACAGCTCGATGAGATTTGCCGGGCCGTCCCCCATGCCGTTCAGCACAGGCTGCCAGGCTGCGGGCATACCCCTCAACGTGACCAGCCGGAGAAGACTCTAGAGGCCATTTGCGACTTTCTGGAAAACGTGGTTTGAGCCTACCTCGCCTATTCTGCTTGCGTCTCCCCGCATAGCGAGATGAAGTTTGTCAAGCAATACTGTGGTGAATGGCGGAACGAAAGCAGTAAACTTTCCGTGAAATAAGTCTCAGAACCGGAAAACTCGCGATGAGTTAGTAACAATTTATAAGTTTTGTGATTTTTGACCTTTCAAACCCACCCGGACAACGGTAACTTGTAAGCATTCTGTGACGAATTGGGTGGTGAAATGAATCAAAACACTGCGCTGCTGCTCGCGCTGGTGCCCGTTTTGGGCACGATCAGCGTCTGGTACTGGCTGCGCTTGCGGTGGGTCGAAAAGGAAAAGCGACGCATTCCAAGGCATTGGCCGCTGCATGCGCGGCCGCTGGTCAACAGCGAAGAAATGCAGCTGTGGCGCTGGCTGATCGAGACTTTTGACGATCACCATGTGATGCTCAAGGTGCCCGTGACCCGGTTCACCCGGCCCAACCCCAGTGAAAACGGCCTGTACTGGTATGGCCTGCTCAAAAACACCACCTGCACCTTTGCCATTTGTTCTCACGATGGCCATGTCGTCGGATGTGTGGACGTGCCCAAACCCACCGGTCTTTCGTCCAAGTCCAGAAACCTCAAACACAATCTGCTGGCGCAATGCGGCATCTCCTACGCCGTTCTTACCCCCTCCAGGCTGCCGCATCCGGATGACATTCGCAATGACTTCCTCGGCGAGGCAGCGGCCAAGAGCCGGGACTTGCGACGCGAGGAGGCCGCCCTGGCAGCGGCCCGCACCAATCTGCGCAAAACACTGGTCCATCAGCGCGACATGCGCCATCGCAAGGACCTGACCGGCGACAGCACGCTGGACACCATGCCTACCGGCTGGAACGACTCCTTTCTTATTCAGGCAAACAGTCGTCCAACTGAATTACGGCATCCGGACGGGCGCCTGGTGCTCTAGAGCCGCGCCGCTGGCATCGAGGTCAACCCGCTATGTTCGCCAAATCCATTGCCGTCAGCCAGCGCCAGCCGCCTGGGGGAAGATCAGCCGGCAAGCTCAGCGCCCCGATTCGCGAACGGTGCAGGCCTTCAACCCGATTGCCCGCAGCAGCGATCATGCGCTTGACCTGGTGGTACTTGCCGGCGGTCAGCGTCAGGCTGAGCTGCATACCGCCGGTTTTTTCGCACGCCGCCGCTTTGACCGGCTTGGGGTCATCGTCGAGCACCACGCCGGCAAGCAGTTTGCTAATGAGTAGCTCATCAACATGATGCTTGACAACCACTTCATAAACCTTGGGCACATGGTGCTTGGGGGAGCTCATACGATGGATAAACTTGCCGTCGTCCGACAGCAGCAACAGTCCGGTCGTGTCCTGGTCCAACCGACCCACCGCCTGCACGCCAGCCGCCGCGCCGCCACCACGCTGGCGAATCGGAGCGGGCAGCAAGGTGTAAATACTGGGGTAGGTGCTCGGCTTTTGCGAACACTCGTAGCCAGCCGGCTTGTGCAGCATCAAATAGGCTTTGTCATGAAAGCTCCAGGACACCCCCTGAACGGTAAACTGCAGCCCAGTTGCTTCGAAAAGCATAGCAGGATCGGCAATCGAGTCGCCGGCTACGCTCACAAAACCTTGTTGAATCAGGCCTGCGCAGACACGTCGGGTGCCAAAGCCTTGGGAAAAAAGAATATCTTGAAGTTGCAGCGTCGCCATGGCCGGATTGTCGCCCGGCTCTGTCGGCTCGACCGATTGGTTAAACTGATTCGGCACTGCGCGGCGACAGGACCTGCAACGACTGGCATCCAACGAGATGAAGCACGCGAAAGAGAAGCCATTCAATTTGGACACATGTAATGAGTTGTTAATTTAACGTCACCCTGAAGTCCTCCTCATGATCACCAACCTTCAACCCTACTGGCCTGTTCTGCTGGCATTCGGCGCGCTGTCCGCCCTAGCCGGCGTGCTTGTGTATGCCGCGTGGCTGAGACGGACGGAAAAGCTGAGTCGCAGGGTGCCTAAACGCTGGCCCTTGCGCCCGCGGATCGTGACCAACGGTGAGGAACGCAAGGTTTGGCGCTGGCTGGCTATGGCCTTTCTGGATTACACGGTGATGGTGAAAATGCCGGTGACCCGTTTCACCATGCCGGTTTCCAAGGAACAGGGCTTACCCTGGTACGAATTGTTGAGCAGCCTGTACTGCACCTTCACCATCGTGCGCAGCGACGGTAAGGTCATGGGTTGCATCGACTTGAGTGGGACATCCAGCAGCGCGAGCCGATCGCGACGCATGAAAGACGCCCTGCTCAATCAGTGTGCCATTCCCTACCTTCTGATTGATCCGGCGGATCTTCCCAGCCTGCTGCAGATTCGAACCGAGTTTTTAGGCGAAAGCGCTGCGCCCATGCCTGACAACAAGCACCGCGCTGCCGAAGTCAATACCGCCAGCGCCACCTTGCGCGACTCCCTGACCCGTAAACGCAAAACGCGCAACAGCGAGATGTCGCCCTTGACGGCTTCTGGTGACACCCAACAATCCCGTTTTGCCGAAGATTCGGGCAGCCACTACCCGACATCCTGGCAAGAGAACTCGTTTCTTGTGCCGCTGGACAGCCGACGCGCCGAA
Source organism: Polaromonas sp. (assembly GCA_031360565.1). Lineage (GTDB taxonomy): Bacteria > Pseudomonadota > Gammaproteobacteria > Burkholderiales > Burkholderiaceae_C > Polaromonas. The sequence continues at coordinate 2,340 of JANMBW010000426.1, read as the reverse complement.
CTGCACTAGCCGCAGTCCGCAGCCGCGCACGCCTCTGCCATCAGTTTTTAAGCGCTGGCATGTCCAGCGTGAGCAGTACCGGACCGTCTGGCGAGGCCGCCAGCTTGGCCTGGCGTGCGGAAGCCGACTGAAGCACCAGGCCGTCTTCAACCGGGCTGCCGACCCGGTAAGGCTTTGCTGGATTTCCGTCGATGGCGATCAAGGCGGCGGCACCACCGGGAGCGCCGGCCACAACGCCCTGCAGCGCGAACCGGCTGGACAGACTGGCTTGTGGAATGGCCTGGGCCGGCATCACACCCAGCACCCGTCCTAGCGCCTGGGGATCAATGCTGGCCGACACCACCGCCGGTAGCAAGGCGGCGGTCGCGCTTCGGCCTGCAGACAGTCGCAAGCCCCAATACAGCACACTGCCTGCGGCTGCAGCCCACACCACTGCGGTAATGGCCTTGGGAACCCATCTGCTTTGCGAAACTGTCACCATCCGCAGATTATGATGGATTGAATCTTAGGCTCAACTGACTCTTCCATGCGCTCTTTCAAGCTCTCCTTACTCCGCAGCCTGCAGGCTGGTTTCACCCTTATCGAGTTGATGGTGGTGTTGGTCATCATCGGCGTGCTGGCTGCGCTCATCGGTCCCAACGTGCTGGACCGTGCTGACGATGCCCGCGTGATGGCCGCCCGCACCGATGTCAACAACCTGATGCAGGCACTCAAGCTCTATAAGCTCGACAACCAGCGTCTGCCCACTGCCGAGCAAGGGTTGCAGGCACTGGTGGCAAAACCTACCAGTGGACCGATTCCGGCTAACTGGAAGCCCTATCTCGAAAAGCTGCCCAATGACCCCTGGAGCCGCCCTTACCAGTATTTGAACCCGGGCATTAAGGGCGAAGTCGACGTGATGTCCTTGGGCGCGGACGGCCAGGCCGGCGGCGAAGGAAAAAATGCGGACATCGGAAGCTGGCAATGAGGCCTCGGGCGCGCTAGCCTGGCCAGCAGGTGCCTCGAGACATCGAGCCTCCCTTATGGCAGCGGGTTTCACGCTGCTCGAACTGCTGGTCGTCATCGCCATCATGGCGGTAGCGACCGGTGGCGTGACCCTCGCGCTGCGGGACAGCTCGCAGACCGCGCTGGAACGTGAGGCCCAAAGGCTCTCCGTCTTGCTCGAGTCGGGTCGGGCGCAGTCGCGCAGCAGCGGCGTGCCGGTTTTTTGGCGTACCACGGAGGAAGGGTTTCGTTTCGACGGCCTGGCACCCGATGCGCTGCCCAGCCGGTGGCTGGCGGCGGGTACCGGTGCACGTCTGCTGTCTGGTGCTTCCGCCCTGCAACTCGGGCCCGAACCCATCATCGGACCGCAAGCGGTAGAACTTTTTATCGCCCAGGAATCCACTGGATCGCCAGAGCGGGTAATGCGGGTCGCAACCGATGGCTTGCGACCTTTTGCCGTGCAGGCATTGGGGCAGCCATGATGGACCGCCGCCAGCCGCATCCGGCTTCACCAAGGGTTCTCGGCTTCACGCTGATTGAGGTGCTGGTGGCGCTGAGCATTGTCGCGATCGCGCTGACGGCCGGGCTTCAGGCTACCACCGCACTGACCAACAACGCAGCCCGCCAGTCGGACGTGTTGCTGGCCCAGTTGTGCGCAGAAAACGAATTGATCAAGACCCGGCTGTCACGGCAGATGCCGGGTGTGGGCGACAGCTCGTCGACCTGTGAGCAGAGTGGCCGGAATTTGCAGGTCACGCTGTCGGTTCGGCCCACGCCCAACCCGGAATTCCGCCGGGTGGAGGCTCAGGTCAGCGACGGCGGCTCACCGATTCTGCAATTGGCCACTGTCGTGACACGCTACTGACAAGGGTGGTAATGACTGCTTTACCGCCACGCTCACTCACGCTGCGAACGAGACAAATCGGGCAGCGCGGCTTCACGCTGATCGAGTTGCTGGTGGCCATTACCATCATGGCCTTGCTGGCTGTGCTGAGTTGGCGCGGCCTTGATGGCATGGCCAGAGCCACGACCCAGACCAGCCAGCGTGCTGACGACCTGTTGACGCTGCAGGTTGGTCTGGCGCAATGGAAAGTCGACCTGGACGCTTTGACCCAGACCCCCAACATCAACAGTCTGGACTGGGACGGGCGGGTGTTGCGCTTGACCCGGCGCACATCGACGCCGGGTGACGGCCTGCAGGTGGTGGCCTGGACCCGCCGCAGCGATGCCGGCGGACAGTGGCTGCGCTGGCAATCGCCGACGCTGCGGACCTGGGCGGCATGGAACGATGCCTGGGGCAAGGCCACCGCATGGGGCCAAAATGCCAGCGCAGACGGTCGCGCACTGGAAGTGATG
>JANMBW010000376.1:0-17359 GCA_031360565.1 Polaromonas sp. | reverse complement strand
ACTGCCGCCCATGGCGCGCGACACGGTGCGCTCGGCCGTCACGGCCAGCCAGGTCGGCTGATCGGCCAGCGTCGCCAGGGCTTCCAGCAAGTCGGTGCGGTCGGCGCGCACTTCTATGCCCAGTGCGCCCTGCCCCGCAGCGGGAAGCATGTCGGTGGTCGCAAAGGTGTTACGAATACGCGAGGCCAGTCCCAGCCGCTTGAGACCGGCTGCCGCTAGCACGATCGCGTCATAGTGGCCCTCGTCGAGCTTACGCAGACGGGTGTCGAGGTTGCCGCGCAAGGGCTCGATTTTCAAATCCGGGCGCAAGGCTTTGAGCAACACCAGACGTCTGAGGCTGGATGTGCCCACGACAGCGCCTACTGGCAGTTCGGCCAGTGATGCAAACCGATTGGACACAAACGCATCATGCGGGTCTTCGCGCGCCAACACACAGGCCAGTGCAAAGCCATCGGGCAAATCCATTGGGACGTCCTTGAGCGAATGCACCGCCAGGTCTGCCCGGCCTTCGCTGAGAGCGACTTCAAGCTCCTTGACGAACAGACCCTTGCCGCCGACTTTGCTCAGGGACCGGTCCAGAATCTGATCACCCATGGTGGTCATGCCGAGCAAGCTTACCTGCCAGCCCAGGCGCGATTCCAGCAAGGCTTTGACATGCTCGGCCTGCCACAGGGCCAGCCGACTTTCACGCGTGGCAATGGTCACTTTTTCCACGAGGGGATGCTTTGCAATCACGCGTTTTCCGTCTGTCAGTCTTGAAGTGAGCGCAATGCTAGCATGCACGATTACCCACCTGAAGGCCGAGATGATGACTTCTGCAGATGTCAAAAGTGACAGGCCCTCGGTTCGCGCCAGGAGCAACGAACGTCCCCTGGTAGAAGACATCCGGCTGCTGGGCCGTATCCTGGGTGATGTGATTCGCGAGCAGGACGGCGGGGCCGCTTTTGAGTTGATCGAACAGGTGCGCAAGCTCTCTGTCGCGTTCAGGCTCGACGCGGATCATGAAGCAGACAAGGCGCTCAAGAAATTACTCACAAGCCTGTCGGCAGACCAGACCGTGAGCGTGATTCGCGCCTTTACCTATTTCAGCCACCTGGCCAATTTGGCTGAAGACCGCCACCACATCCGCCGACGAACCATCCACGAGCGCGCCGGCGACACCCAGGAAGGCAGCATAGACGTGGCGCTAGCCCGCCTGCGCTGGGCCGGCATTGCACCCAAAACCATAGCAACCAGCCTCGCAGGCAGCTTTGTGTCACCGGTATTGACCGCCCACCCGACCGAGGTACAACGCAAAAGTATTCTCGATGCTGAACGCGACATCGCTCAGTTGCTAACGGCTCGTGATGGCATCAAGGCCCAGGCGCTTGCCGTGACGGCAGTCAGCCCGGCCCGCGCCGCCAAAGACGCCCTGACCCCGCGCGAACTGTCTGCCAACGAAGCCCAGCTCCGCGCCCGGGTGATGCAGCTCTGGCAAACACGCCTGCTGCGCTTTACCAAGCTCACGGTGGCGGACGAAGTTGAAAACGCATTGAGTTACTACGAAGCGACGTTTCTGCGTGAAATCCCCAAGCTCTATGCCAACCTGGAGCGCGAGCTGGGCAACCATGCGGTACACAGCTTTTTGCGCATGGGTCATTGGATAGGCGGGGATCGTGACGGCAACCCCAACGTCAGCGCCGACACGCTCCATTACGCCCTTCGCCGGCAAGCTGAAGTCGCCCTGCGCCACTACCTGACCGAGGTGCATTTTCTGGGTGGAGAACTGTCGCTCTCGGCCATGCTGGTCGATGTGAGCCCCGCGATGCAGGCGCTCGCCGAAAGCTCGCCTGATACCAACGAACACCGCAAGGACGAACCCTATCGGCGTGCCCTGACCGGAATCTATGCGCGGCTGGCCGCCACGCTCAAAGACCTCACCGGCGGCGATGCAGCCCGCCACGCCGTGGCACCGCAAAATGCCTACTTATGCTCGGAAGATTTTCTGGCCGACCTGCGTACGATTGACGCTTCACTTCGCACTCACCATGGCACTGCGCTGATCGCCCAGCGCCTGCATCCGCTGATCCGCGCCGTCAACGTGTTTGGCTTTCACCTCGCCACGGTGGACCTGCGCCAAAGCTCGGACAAGCACCAGGAAGTCGTCGCCGAGTTGCTGACCGTAGCGCGCATTGAGCCCGCTTACGCCAGCCTCAACGAAGCGGCCAAACGTGAGCTGCTGATGCGTCTCCTCAATGATGCGCGGCCACTGCGTGTGGTGGGCGCCGTGTACTCGGCGCATGCACAGGGCGAGCTGGCCATTTTTGAAGGCGCCCGCACAGCCAGATCCCGCTTTGGCAAGGAAGCCATACGCCACTACATCATCAGCCACACCGAAACCGTCAGCGATTTGCTGGAAGTGCTGCTGCTGCAAAAAGAAGTCGGCCTGATGCACGGCATTCTTGCCGACCAAGCCACCCATGACCTGATTGTTGTTCCGCTGTTTGAAACCATTGAAGACCTGCGCAACGCCGCGCCCATCATGCGCGAGTTTTACGCCTTGCCCGGCGTGGCGCAACTGGTTCAGCGCAGCGGTGCCGAGCAGGACATCATGCTGGGCTATTCAGACAGCAACAAGGACGGCGGCATTTTCACCAGCAACTGGGAGCTGTACCGCGCCGAGATCGCGCTGGTTGAATTGTTTGATGGGCTGGCCAACTCTCATAACATTCAGCTGCGCATGTTCCACGGCCGTGGAGGCACCGTAGGCCGTGGTGGTGGACCCAGCTACCAGGCCATTCTGGCGCAGCCACCGGGCACGGTGCGCGGGCAAATCCGCCTGACCGAGCAAGGCGAGGTGATTGGCTCCAAATACGCCAATCCTGAAATTGGCCGGCGCAACCTCGAAACTCTTGTCGCAGCCACGCTCGAAGCCACCTTGCTGCAACCCACCAAACCCGCCAGCGACGCGTTTTTGCAGACTGCAGCGGAGCTGTCCCAAACCAGTATGGCCGCTTACCGGGCGCTGGTGTACGACACACCGGGATTTACCGAATATTTTTTCAGCGCTACCCCGATTCGCGAGATTGCAGAACTCAACATCGGCTCGCGCCCAGCGTCACGCAAGCCCTCACAAAAAATTGAAGACCTGCGCGCCATACCCTGGGGCTTTAGCTGGGGCCAATGTCGCCTCACATTGCCCGGCTGGTACGGTTTTGGTTCAGCCATTGAAACCATGCTGGCCAGCGGGACTACGCCGGCAAGCCGCAAGGAAGCGCTGGCACTGCTGCAAAAAATGCACAAGCAATGGCCGTTTTTTAAAACCCTGCTGAGCAATATAGACATGGTGCTGGCCAAAAGCGACCTGGCGCTGGCGTCACGCTATGCCGACTTGGTGCCAGATGCCCGATTGCGAAAAAAGATCTTTGGCACCATTGAAGCGGAATGGCACCGAACCGTCGCGGCATTGGCCCTGATCACCGGTGACAAGCTTTTGCTGGCAAGCAACCCAGCCTTGCAGCGATCCATTCGCCACCGTTTTCCCTACATCGATCCGCTGCACCACCTGCAGATTGAGCTGATCCGGCGTTACCGGCAAGGCCAGTCTGACGAACGGGTGCAGCGCGGCATTTACATCTCGATCAATGGGATCGCCGCTGGCCTGCGCAACACGGGTTGACGATCGCCGAGTGACCCGTCAACACCTCCTGTAGGTAGCGTCCTATAGCAAGTGCAGCGCCATCTGATAGGGTCACCAAGGGTTTGTTCGTAGGATGGTTTGTGAGGGGCCTGCGTGCACGTCCCCGCCAAAGTAATCGAAGCCTTGACAGCCCCGGAGCACTATAAACATGACGACATTGACAAATCTGGCGAATTTTTCATCTCACCGCGGTCAGAATGCTGCTGATTTTGTATCGACAGACGCTGCGGCGCTGGCCTCCCACATGAGCCATTGCGCCAGTTCGCGCAGCCGCTTCTTCGGCCTTCACGCTGCACTGGAATTTGCCCATTCAATGCTGCATCCGCGCCTGGTCACCGCGGCTTTGATAACGTGCGTCTTGGCGGGTCTGGTCAGCATCGTCTAACCGTGTGGACAAACCCGTACTCGACAGACTGCAAGGCTTAAGTCCGTACGCCAGAAATATCCTGTGCGCCGGACCTGGCGAACCCCAGCCGCTGATTCGGGCGGAGCTGTTTGGTGCGCAACGTTTTGAGCAGCACGGGCGTAGCCTGGCTCAGGCCCAGACTGTACGCAAACCTTCCGCCTGGGGCGGTGGCCCCTCATTTTTTCCCCGGGTCCAGGAAAACATTGACGGTCTTCGCCAGGCCTATGACTACGTCGCCACCATTTCCCAAAGCGGTCAGTACGTCACCCCAGCGGCCGAATGGCTGCTCGACAACTTTCACCTGGTTGAGGCGCAGCTGCAGCAAATTCAGGAAGGGGTGCCGCGCCGTTACTATGCGCACCTTCCGAAGCTGGCGGACAGGCAACTCGAGGGGTTGCCGCGGGTGTACGGCATCGCATGGGCCTACGTTGCCCACACCGACAGCGTGCTGGATCCCCTCCTTTTCACCGCCTTTCTTAACGCCTACCAGGACGTCAGCGAACTCAATCTGGGCGAGCTCTGGGCATTGCCCACCACCTTGCGAGTGGTTTTGCTTGAAAATCTGCGCCGGGTGGCTGACCAGATTGCGGCAGGAAAAGCCGCTCGCGAAGCGGCCCATGCGGTTTGGGACTGCAGCACCCAGCTAAGCCACAGTGATCTGGATGCGCTGCTGGAAAACATGCGCACGCTCGGACTGGAGTGCAGCTTCCTGACCCAGCTCTGGCAACGGATGCCGGACCACACACCTGAAGTGTCGACGTCACTATCTCACTGGACCGCGGCACATTGCCCCAACGGTCTGGCTCTGATCGCCGATAGCCAGACCTCGCAGGTCGCTACCAACCTGACCATCAGCAACATCATCAACAGTCTGAGACTGATTGGTCAGCTGGAATGGACCGCACTGATCGAGCCAGTCAGTCGATCCCTTCGAGTGCTGGCCACCCTGCCTGGCTTTGCATCGGAAAGCGAAGGGACGCGGCAGCAAATCACGCAGGCCATGGAGAAGCTGGCCAGAAGCAGCGGTAAATCCGAAAGGGAGGTCGCCGAAGCGGTGGTGCAGCGTGCCCAGCCTGCCGTCCTCGCCCAGGTAGACCGTGGCCAAGACACAGCCTCTTACCATTTGATCGGGCCGGGTCGGACGGCCTTGGCCGACGACCTCAAAGGTCAGACCGCCGCCGCCAGGCGTTGGCAACATTTTTTTTGCGATGCCCTGGCCTCGCGGGGCTGGCGGCTGAGCCTGTATGTGTCGGCGCTGGTGTCGGGAACGCTGGGCGTGTTGGTGCTGACACTCCGCGCTTTGCCTGAAGAAGGGTGGACCGAATGGCACGGCTGGACCAGCTGGGTCGCCCTCGGGCTGATGGCGGTTCCGGTGTCGGAAGCGGTGGCCGCACTGATCCATCGGGTGATCGCGGAGTCCTCACGCGTCCGGTCCATGCCGCGGCTCTATTTCTCCACCGGCATTCCGCCAGAGCATCGGGTGCTGGTGGTGATCCCCTGCATGCTGACCTCCGCCGCATCAACGCGTGAGCTCACCGAACGGCTGCGCCTGCACTGGCTGGCCAGCCTTGAGGACCACGCGCAATTTGCACTGCTATCGGATTGGGCTGATGGGGACCAGGCCAGCCTGCCAGCCGACGAAGCCTTGCTTCAGGACGCACGGAGCCAGATCGCAGTGCTCAACGAGACCTATCCCGCAGCAGCCGGCCAGATGCCGCGGTTCCTGCTCATCCATCGCAAGCGGAGCTGGTGCAGTACCGAAGAAAAATGGCTGGGTTGGGAACGAAAGCGCGGTAAGCTTGAAGCGCTGGTGAGCCTGGTTGCCACCGGAAGCGTCGCCGCACACCCCGGTTCGGCTGACTTCATCACAGACGACATTCCAGGCGGTATTCCCGGGATTCCATTAGCGAGCGACACCCGCTACATCCTGACGCTGGACAGCGACACCGGCTTGCCACCCGCAGCGCTGCGCGAACTGGTATCGATTGCAGCACACCCGCTCAATGCGCCTTACCTGGACACCAGCAACCGCTGCGTCACGGGCGGTTATGGCGTTTTTCAGCCGCGGGTGATCACGCCCTTGCCTGACGCCCGGAAGCGCTCGCTGTTCCATACGCTGATTGCAGGGCAGTGCGGCATTGATCCCTACAGCAGCGGCACGTCTGATTTGTATCAGGACCTGTTTGGCCTCGGCACCTTCACCGGCAAAGGCCTGCTCAATGTGCGAGCCGTTCATGCTGCACTGGACCGGCGCCTTCCCGATGAAACCGTGCTCAGCCACGACCTGCTGGAGGGCACGATTGCCCGCTGCGCCTATGTCAGTGATGTGGTGCTGGTGGAAGAACACCCGCACCATGCGGGCGTCGATGCGTCCCGCCATCACCGCTGGACGCGCGGCGACTGGCAGCTGCTGCCCTTGATGCTGAAGGCCAGCCAGTTTGGTATCGACGCCCTGGGTATCTGGAAGATGCAGGACAACCTCAGACGCTCACTGGTGGTTCCGGCCTCTCTGGCGCTCCTGGTATGGGTCATCTTCACCGACGCCTTGCCCCTGTCCTTGGCCATTGGAGTGGTGACGGCGGCCTGCCTGGCCGGGCCGCTGCTGGGTGCATTGGCGGGGCTGATGCCAACGCGCCGCGGAATCGCCCTGAGGCATTTTTTTCATGTCGGCATGACAGAGGTTTGGCGTGCGGTGGGTGCAGCCGCCTGGCAATTCAGTCAGCTGGCTATCCAGGCTGCCCTGCTGACGGATGCAGTGATCCGCTCCCTATGGCGCCTGACGGTGAGCCGCAAACACCTGCTGCAATGGACCACTGCAGCGCAAGCACAGGACTCGGCCAGCTATGCCCTGAGCGCATTTTTGCAGCGGCATGCGCTGGTCTGCTGCGCCTGTCTGGCACTGGCGCTGCTGTCTTTACGCAGTCCGCATCCGGTGGCCGCCATGTTTCTTTTTCTCCTCTGGGCCTTGGGTCCAGTGGTCGCGTGGTGGGCCAGCCAACCGCCAGATGCGCCCCGGGCCAGTCGATTGACTAGCAATGAGAAGGCTTATCTGCTGGACCTCGCGCGCGACACCTGGCGCTTTTTCGAGGATTGTGTGGGGCCACAAGACAACCACCTGCCGCCAGACAACCTGCAGATCGACCAGGAACCCACGCTCGCCCACCGCACCTCGCCGACCAACATCGGTCTGTATTTGCTGGCTGCAGCCTGCGCTCGCCAGTTTGGCTGGCTGTCCACCCCGGACCTGATCACGCGCTTGCAAGACACGCTGGCAACCGTCGAGCGATTGCCCAAGCATGACGGCCATTTGCTCAACTGGTATCAGACCGAAACCCTGGAGGTGCTACAGCCCGCTTATGTCTCAACGGTTGACAGCGGCAATTTGGCGGGTCATCTGCTGGCTGTGGGCGGCTTTTGCGCCAGCCTCGCGCAGCAAACCGCTTGCACTGAGACTGAAGCCCACGCGCTCAGGCAAATTGCCGCACAGTGCCAAAGTCTGTGTCTGGGCATGAGTTTTTCCGGTCTGTACAACGACAAGCGGCATCTGTTTCATATTGGTCTTCGCGTTCACGAGCACAGCCTGGATACCAGCTACTACGACCTGTTGGCATCGGAGTCCCGCTTGGCCAGCTTTCTGGCGATTGCCAAGGGCGATGCACCCGGCCGCCACTGGATGTCACTCAGCCGGGCTTTTTTGTCCGTCGGGGTCACGCCCGGGCTCAAGTCGTGGTCGGGGTCGATGTTCGAGTACCTGATGCCCTCGCTGGTAATGGAAGAACCCGCTCAAGGCTTGCTACATCTTTCCAGCCTCGCTGCGGTGCTCGAGCAGCAGACATTTGGACGACAGCACAAGCTGCCCTGGGGGGTATCGGAGTCTGCCTACTTTGCTCAGGATCACTCGCTGGCGTACCAGTATTCTCCCTTTGGCGTGCCACGGCTGGCCCTGCGCCGCACGCCGACCGGCGAGCACGTTGTGGCACCCTACGCGACGGTGATGGCCGCCATGCTGACACCACGCGACGCCATTGCCAATCTGCGCCATCTGGAGCGCCTCGGCAGCCGCGGCGATTACGGCTTCATGGACGCAGTGGACTTCACGGCCTCCCGCCAGCGTCATGCTGAAACCTTCACCGTGGTTAAAAACTACATGGCGCATCACCAGGGCATGTCGCTGGTAGCGCTGTGCAATGTGTTGTGCGATCAGGCGCCGCGGCGCTGGTTTTCTCAAACGCCTTTGGTGGAGGCCTACAAGAGTCTTCTGCATGAGCGGTGTCCGCTGCAGATCATCCGGACGGCCAATCCGCGCAGTCTTCCGGCCTTTGCCCAGGAAAGCGTGACCAGCCTTTTCCAGTCACGCAAAATCAATCCGGTCAGTGGCCAGTGGCAGCCCACCCACCTGCTGTCCAATGGACGCTACAGCGTCGCCCTACGAGCCAACGGAGCTGGCGTCAGCTTCTGGCGACACAACCATCAGCGCCACAACATCAGCCGATGGCGCGACGACCTGTTGCGCGACGAGTACGGCAGTTTCATCTACGTACGCGAGCGCTCGAGCATGCCGGGCAGGGCAGTCCGTCCGGTCCATTCGCTGACGGCTCATCCCGCGCCCCATCCGCTCTGGCAGTACAGCGCTTGCTTTCTGGCCGATCGCGTGCAGTTTGACACTGTCGCAAGCGAACTTGAAACCACCACGACAGTTTTGGTCAGTCCGGAGGACGACACCGAGCTACGCACGGTGGTGCTCAACAACATGTCTAACGACGACGCCATCTATGAAGTGATTTCGTGTTTTGAAGTGGTCCTGACCGAGGCCAAAGCCGACGAAGCCCATCCGGCTTTTTCAAACCTGTTTGTCGAAACCGCGTGGCATCCCGAATGGCGAGCACTGCTGCTGTCCCGCAGACCGCGTCTGCAAGGCGAGGACGCGCTGTCAGTAGCTCACTTTTTGGCCGAGGCCGATGCCGACATAGTGGGCATTAGCTGTATTGCAGATCGACAGACTTTTTTAGGCCGTAACCGCCGGCGCAGCCAGCCCGCTCTTTCCTCCCAGGGCTGGCTGCACGACGGCGTCAACGACGGCGGTCAACCCGTCAATGGCCTTGACCCCGTGGCCTGTCTGCGCGTCACGATACGGATCGCAGCTGGCGGCGTGGCACGCCTGAGCTTCGCAACCACCGCTGCCCAGGACCAAACTGACCTGGCCAGCCGGATCGACAAATACCTTCAGCCCATGCATATCGAGCGAGCCGCCCGCATGGCGGCGACGCTGGCACAGGTGCGCCTGCGAGATCTGGGCATTGATCTGGACGAGAACGCAGCGCTGCAAGACCTCACCACAGCCTTGATGTACAGCTGTACGCGCCCGGTCACCAGTACCGGGCCGATTGACCAAAGGCAGCTTTGGCGTTTCGGCATCTCCGGCGACAAGCCGATGCTGTTGGTACGCATACATGCCAGCGAGGGTCTGGGCCTGGTGCAGTCCTTGTTGCGTGCACAGCCCTGGTGGAGCTTCGGCGGATTGGCCACCGACGTCGTGGTACTCAACAGCGAAGACAACTCCTACCTGTCACCGTTGCAGCGCGAGATCCTGGCACAGCGTGACCGACTGAATCAAAAAGCGCAGCACAGCTTTCCGCCCAGCGATGAAGCTGGTTTTTTCCTGCTGCGAGACCATGAGGTCAGCCTGTCAGAAAAAGCCACGTTGTCTGCACTTGCCCGCGTGACCTTCACAGCAGACGGAAGACCGCTTGAGACCCAGGTTGCGGCCCTGCGTGCGGTATGGGGTCCGCTGCGCCCGATCGAAGCCGGGACTTTGCCAGAACGGGTTGCTGAACTGCCGCTTAACCGCATGATGCAAGAACCCATCACTGTCTCTGCGCCAGCTGGACATTTTGATGCCTTGAGTGGCGAATTTACTTTCGAAGTCAACGCCTCCCGTCGGACCGCGCGGCCGTGGATCAATGTGATTTCCAATCCGTCATTTGGCTTTCAGGTATCCGAAGCCGGTACCGGCTACACCTGGGCAACCAACAGCCGCATGCATCAGGTCACGCAATGGAGCAACGACCCGGTACAGGATCCCGGGTTTGAACATTACTTGCTGCAGGACATCGACACCCGAAAACTGTTGCGCTTTGCCCCCGCCGCAGATCCCGCCGTGGGCTCGGCGGCGACCACAGCGAACACACGTACGCACCAGGTGCGTCATGGCCAGGGCTACACCGTTTTTGAATCCTCCCACGAGCACCTGCGCCTGCAGGTCACCTTTCTGGCAGATCGCGATGATGCGGTGAAAGTGGTCGGGCTGCAGTTGCACAACCAGGGTGCCCGGGTTCGCAAATTACGCGCACTGGCCATGGTCGAGTGGCAACTGGGATCAGTCCGCACCGATCGCCGAACCCTCAAAACCTGGAGTCCGGCGACCTTGTCGGCGGTGATGGCGCAGCAGCGCGAGACCCGAGCAGGGTTTGGCGGGGCGACCGCCTTTTTGGCATTGACCGGCCTGTCCGGACCGGTCCAACGGACCTGTGACCGCAGCGAGTTTTTTGACATGGCCGGTGAATTCAGCCCGCCGAACACGCTGGGCCAACGCCATGGCGGTGGCCTGGATCCCTGTGGTGCAGTAGCCAGCAACTTCAGCGTGGCGCCAGGAGAAAGCATCAGCTTCAGCTTTTTGCTGGGCCACGCCGCCGATGCCGCACAGGCAGAGGCGCTGGCCAAAACCTGGCTTGAGCGGTCGGGCACCCAGGTGTTGCCGGAAGCCCTGGCGCGCGTCAAGGCGTACTGGAGCGATCTTTTGGGCAAGGTACAGGTCAATACGCCGGACCCCTTGTTCGACGCACTGGTGAACCGTTGGCTGCTGTACCAGACACAGACGTCGCGCCTGTGGTCCAAGGCTGGTTTTTATCAGGCCGGCGGTGCGTTCGGATTCCGGGATCAGTTGCAGGACTGCATGGCCTTTGCTGTCGTGGCGCCGCAGCAGTTGCGCCAGCAGATTCTGATCAATGCCTCTCGGCAATTTGTCGAGGGAGACGTGCAACACTGGTGGCACGCCCCGGGCGGCGAAGGGGTGCGAACACATTTCAGCGATGACCTGTTGTGGTTGCCCTTTGCCTGTGCGCACTATCTGGACGTGACCGGGGACCTTGCCCTGCTCGACGAGAAAGTGGCTTTTGTTGACGGCGCCGCCATTCCCGAAGGTGCTGAAGACGCGTACTACGCGCCTGAGCCCAGCGCTTATTCAGCCTCGGTCTATGAGCATTGCGCCCGGACCATAGACCGCAGCCTGAAGACGGGCTCCCATGGCCTGCCGCTGATGGGCACTGGCGACTGGAATGACGGCATGAACCGGGTCGGCCACGAAGGCCGCGGCGAGTCCGTCTGGCTAGGCTGGTTTCTATGCAGTGTGGTGCAGAGCTACGCCCCCCTAGCGGAAGCCAGAGGGGAAACCAGCCGTGCTGCGACCTGGCGCCAGGCCAGGCAAGGCTGGATCGTCGCCCTGCACAGTGAGGGTTGGGACGGCGAGTGGTTTCGTCGTGCGTTTTTTGACAACGGCGCGCCACTCGGTTCCTCGATCAATTCCGAATGCAGCATAGATCTGATCGCCCAGGCGTGGGCGGTTCTGTCTGGTGCATCCACTGCCGCTTTTATCCAACCGGCCATACAGGCGATGAATCAGCAACTGGTAGACCGCAACGCGGGGCTGCTGCGTCTGCTGACACCCCCGCTGGAGAAATCCGTCAACAACCCCGGCTACATTCAGGCCTATCCCCCCGGCGTGCGTGAAAACGGCGGTCAGTACTCGCACGCCGGTGTCTGGGCCATGATGGCGCAGGCCCAGACCGGCGACACAGAAGGCGCCTGGAAGAGCTTCAAAGCCTTGAGCCCGGCGCATAGAGCCGAGCACCATTGGCGTGGACCGGTATACGGACTCGAGCCTTATGTCATGGCAGGTGACGTTTATGGAGCAGCGCCCTACATGGGTCGCGGCGGCTGGAGTTGGTACACCGGTTCAGCAGCGTGGCTCTATCGCGCTGCCCTGGAAACGCTGTTGGGCCTGAGCATCCGGCAAGGTGAGCTGTCCCTTTCTCCCCGCGTACCGGCCAATTGGCCATCATTTGAGATCACGCTGCGTCTTCAGGCGAAACATTTGATGCTGCTTTGGCAACGCGCTGATGTGCCGCTGGACAAGAACTTAAAACCGGACCGGATCCTGGTTCCCGGGGAAATGGTGAAGCTGCAGGACCTGCCCGAGCGGGCCTTGCTGCTGGTTAAAAGCTCGACTGATGCATTTAGTACGCTATCAATTAAGGAGCAATTAGCGCATATTCCACCTGGGCCAAGCACCTTATCGGCTGATATTTCGGCATTCCTTGGCCCGGTGGGTTGAACGCACGGGATAGCCACATGAAGAGATTTTTTAATCGGCGCTGGAATGCGCTCATGCTGGTTGCTGCGACCGCAGTGGTCCTTGGCCTGCTGCTCCTCGCCTTCAATCTGACGGGAGGTGAAAAAAAGATTGAGCGCCGTATTGAACGCCTCTATGCCTTGCAGGATCCACGATTTTCACGGGAACTTGGCGTCTTGCTGGGGCCAGCGTTTGTCGGCGGTAATGCCGTCAAGGTCTTGCTCAATGGCGATGAGATTTTTCCTCCGATGCTTGCGGCCATTCGCAGCGCCAAGACCAGCATCAACTTTGAAACCTATATTTACTGGTCAGGCGAGATTGGACAGCAGTTTGCGGATGCGCTGGCAGCTCAAGCCAGAAAAGGGGTGAAGGTCAATGTTCTGCTCGATTGGGTCGGCAGCGCAAAAGTCGATGAGACTCTGATCAAAGACCTGCTGGCAGCGGGCGTGGAAATTCGCAAGTTTCATCCGCCGCACTGGTCTCATCTTGGCAGACTGAACAACCGGACCCACCGCAAACTCCTGGTCGTCGACGGCCGGATCGCCTTCACGGGCGGGGTGGGCATTGCACCGCAATGGACCGGACGAGCGCAAGATCCTGAGCATTGGCGCGACACGCATTTTCAGGTTGAAGGTCCGGTGGTGGGTCAGATGCAAGCCGTGTTTCTGGACAACTGGATCAAGGTGACTGGCCATGTTCTGCACGGGGAAGACTACTTTCCCGCGCTGACCCCGGTTGGCGACGGCCTGGCGCAAATGTTCAGCAGTTCCCCGTCAGGCGGCAGCGAGAGCATGCAATTGATGTACTTGCTCGCGATCACTGCCGCGACGCATTCGATTGATTTGTCAGCGGCCTATTTTGTGCCCGATGAGTTGACACTCAATGCACTGGTCGAAGCCATCAAGCGAGGCGTCAAGCTCAGAGTGGTGGTGCCGGGCAAGCACATTGACAGCGACGCGGTTCGAAGCGCCTCCAAAGCGCGCTGGGGGCCCCTGCTGTCACAGGGCGCCCTTATCGCGGAATTCGAGCCGACCATGTACCACTGCAAAGTCATGATTGTCGACGGACTGCTGGTGTCGGTGGGGTCCACCAACTTTGACAACCGGTCTTTTCGGCTCAACGACGAGGCAACCCTCAATATTTTTGATGCAGGCTTTGCCAACATTCAAACCAGGATTTTTGAAAACGATCTGCGTCTTTCGAAACCGGTCACGTTTGCGCAGTGGCAGGCCAGGCCGCTCACAGAAAAAATCAGTGAATCCCTCGCTTCGTTGCTGAGATCACAGCTCTGAGCAAGACAGCATGGGGGCTGCAACCATCCGGCCATAGAAAACGACTATAGTGAGCGGGTTCGCCACCTGTGACACCCGTTGCCCGTTTGCCTCACCATGCTGCTGAAGATTCAAAGGTCCGATTTTTGGGCATGCCGCTTTGGCTGGCTGCTCGGAATCATGCTGCTTTTGCCAGTCGCCCAGACCCTGGCATCAGCGCACTTGATCGCTCACCATCCGCTGAGCGCAAGTACCTCGTCAGACAGCCAATCCACGCTAAACCAGGAGCGTTGTGACGCCTGCCTGATCAGCGCCGCGCTGGGTAGTGGCGTTTTGGCTGTGGAATTACCCGCGCCAGCGCAAGTGGTGGTGCCACGCGAGGACTCTCCTGTGCACAGCCGCCACATCTGGCTGGTCCGCGAGGTCGCAGCCTATGAAAGCCGGGCTCCTCCGACGACTGTGACCTGATAGTTGAGTTTGTGCTTCCATCTGCGGCCAACGCGAATGGAAGCAACCCATGGTCATCGTCCGGAGCCTTTCACTCATGTCCAAATTTCTATCCGCGAGCGTGACGCTCGCGTTGGCCGCACCCCTCTTGGCGGCGGCCGACACGCCACCCGCCGCGCCCGCCGAGATCAAGGCGCTCAAGCAGGATATTGAAGCCCTTCGTTCAGCCTACGAAGCCCGCCTGCAAGCGCTGGAGCAGCGTCTCCTCGCCGCAGAAACGAATTCCACAGCGCGCAGCCAGACGTCCACCGCTTCTTCTTCTGCGCTGCCCCCTTCTGCCTCGAGCGCGGGCGGCGCGAATGCGTTCAATCCCGAGATTTCATTGATTCTTTCGGGTGGCTATACCCGCACCCTGCGTGATCCGGCAAACTACAGGGTGACAGGTTTTCAAGCGCCGGCAAACGGTGAGGCCGGCCCCGGCACACGGGGCTTCAGTCTTGCAGAGTCAGAGCTGCGTCTGGCAGCCAATATTGATCCTTACTTGCGCGGCGCGGCTACTCTTTCGCTGGGGTCTGACAACACCGTCTCGGTAGAAGAGGCCTTCGTCCAGACCACGTCGCTGGGCAACGGCTTGTCGGTGAAAGCGGGACGTTTTTTATCGAGTATTGGTTACCTCAACCGGCAACACGCGCACACCTGGGACTTCGTCGACAACCCGCTGGCCTATCAGACCCTGCTGGGCACCCAGTACCGGGACGACGGATTGCAGCTCAGCTGGCTGGCGCCGACCGATCGATACCTTGAGCTGGGCGCCGAGGTGGGTCGCGGACGCAGCTTTCCTGGCAGTGACACCAGTCGCAATGGCGCAGGCATGGTTGCGCTGACAGCCCATACCGGCGGCGATGTTGGCGTCAGCCACAGCTGGCGCGCCGGCCTGTCGCGCTTGAGCACCCGAGCCAGCGAGCAAAACCTTACTGCACAGGACAGCTCGGGCAGCCTGGTGAACAACGTTTTCAGCGGAAAAACCAATATCTGGATCGTTGACGGCGTCTGGAAATGGGCACCCAACGGCAACGCCACCCAGACCAGTTTCAAATTGCAGGGCGAATATCTGCGCAGCAAGCGCAGCGGCACGCTGACTTATGACACCGAGAACGCCAACATCGGCGACGCCTACACAGCCGTGCAATCGGGCTGGTATGTGCAGGGGGTGTATCAATTCATGCCCCGTTGGCGGCTGGGTCTGCGCACCGAACGTCTGAACGCGGGCTCGCCAGACTTTGGTATCAACACCGCAGCGTTGGCCAGCAACCCCTACCGACCGAGCAAGAACACGCTCATGATCGACTACAACCCAAGTGAGTTCTCGCGCCTGCGCCTGCAGCTGGCTCAGGACCGCTCGCGACAGGGTATGGTCGACAACCAGATCTTCCTGCAGTACCAGATGAGTCTGGGCGCGCACGGTGGCCACAATTACTGATGCGGTTTCGGCCAGAAAGCGTTGCACATGATCACCAAAACCATTTTGACCCTGTCGACCAGCCTGCTCCTGGCGCTGGCTTTACCGGCACACGCCGCAGTGAAAATTTTTGCCTGTGAACCCGAATGGGGAGCTCTGGCACAAGAGCTCGGTGGCGAGCTGGTCGAGGTGTCCGTAGCCACCACGGCGCTGCAGGACCCCCACCATATCCAGGCCAGGCCCAGCCTGATCGCGCGGGCAAGAAATGCCGATTTAGTCGTCTGCACCGGCGCCGAACTGGAGATCGGATGGCTGCCAATCTTGCTGCAGCAGTCCGGCAACGCGAAAGTGCAGACCGGCCAGCCTGGCAACTTCGCGGCGGCGGACTATGTGCGCAAGCTGGAAATCCCTGGTCAGATCGATCGTTCGCAGGGCGATGTGCATGCGACCGGCAATCCGCACATTCACACTGATCCGCGCAACATTGCAAAAGTGGCCACAGCCTTAGGTTCTCGGCTGGCTCAAATCGATCCCGGCCATGCCGGTCAGTATGCGCAGAAAACCCAGGATTTCTCTCAGCGCTGGCAGCAAGCAATTGGCCGTTGGACGCAACAGGCCAGTCCCTTGAAAGGCATGTCGGTGGTGTCGCAGCACAAGTCTTTTGTCTACCTGTATGACTGGCTGGACCTCAAGGAAGTCGCAGTGCTGGAGCCCAAGCCAGGCATTGAACCGAGTGCATCCCATTTGCAGGGGGTACTGACATCGCTCAAGACCACCCCAGCCCGCATGACGCTCTACTCGGCCTACCAGGACGCCAAACCAGCCGAATGGCTGAGTCGTCATGCCGGCGTCCCGGCGGTCAAGATTCCCTTCACCGTAGGAGGAACGGATGGCGCCAAAGACTTGTTCAGCCTGTTTGACGACACCCTGGCCCGCTTGTTAAGCGCTGGGGCGAAGAGATGAATTGGAGCGCCCTTGACTGGGGCATCCTGGGACCTGCCCTGATAGCGGGCCTACTGGTGCTGAGCACGCATGTGCCGCTGGGCACCCAGGTGCTTGACCGAGGCATTGTGTTCATCGACCTGGCTATTGCCCAGATCGCCGGCCTGGGCGTGATTGCCGCCAATGCCCTGGGCATGCCGGACGGTGGTTTGATGGTCCAGCTCGCAGCGGTCACGGCAGCCCTGCTGGGCGCCCTGCTTCTGACCTGGACCGAGCGTCGGCTTCCCGAGCAGCAGGAGGCGCTGATCGGAGTACTGTTCATCCTTGCGGCGTGTACCGGCATCTTGCTGCTGGCAGGCAACCCTCGCGGCGGTGAGCATTTGAAAGACCTTTTGGTTGGCCAGATTCTGTGGGTCAACACCACGCAACTGCTTTGGCTGGCCGGTGTGTCGGCGTTGCTGTTGCTGGCCATCTGGCAGGGATGGGTCCATCGCTTGGGGCGATTCGGTTTTTATGCCGTTTTTGCGCTGGCGGTGACAGCGTCGGTTCAGGTCGTTGGCGTTTACCTGGTGTTTTCAAGTCTCATTATTCCGGCGCTGGGTGCGCGGTTGCTACGCGGCCCCCGTCGCTACCTGGTTGCCTGGGCTATTGGCGCGGTAGCTTATGCCATTGGCCTGGGGCTGTCAGCGCTGTTTGATCTTCCTTCGGGCGCAGTGATTGTCTGGTCGCTGGCGATCTGTGCGGTGGT
>JANMBW010000321.1:0-2974 GCA_031360565.1 Polaromonas sp. | reverse complement strand
TGCAGCAGACGCCATCATCATGGGCTCACCGACTTACATGGGTAGCGTCAGCTGGCAGTTCAAGAAGTTTGCCGACGCGACTTCCAAGCCATGGTTTTCTCAAGTCTGGAAAGACAAATTGTTTGCCGGGTTTACCAACAGTGCAAGCGTCAATGGTGACAAGCACTCCACCTTGCACTACCTGTTCACCCTGGCCATGCAGCACAGTGGTTTCTGGGTGGGCTCTGGCATGATGCCGAGTAACAGCAAGGCAGCGCAGCGCAATGATGTGAACTACCTGGGATCCTTCGCGGGAGCCATGGCCCAGTCGCCTTCAGATGGTGGTGCAACCGACATGTTTGCCGGCGACCTGGACACCGCGCGCCAGTTTGGCCAGCGGGTCGCAGCCGCAGCGGACAAATTCAAGCGCTGACACTTTGCTCGAATCATCTGGCCATTGATTTCTCAATCCTTCAGGAGCAAACGGTATGTCGATTGAACTTGAACGGGAAGCAGGATTTCCTTTGGCCCAGGCGGTTCGTGTCCGGCAACACCGCCTACTCACGGACGCCAGCCTGGCCGAAGGCGGAGACGATGCCGGCCCCAGCCCGCATGATCTGTATGACGCGGCCCTGGCTGCCTGCAAGGCGGTGACCGTGATGTGGTACGCGCGAAAAAAAGCTTTTTCGGTCGAGCAGATTCACACGCTGGTGGAAAGAGACGATACCCAGGAGCGCGCGGGAACCTATCGCCTCACCGCTCGACTGCAGATCAGCGGTGCATTGACCGATGCGCAGTTGCAGGAGCTCGCCACCGTGGCCGGAAAATGCCCGGTGCACAAGTTGATGACTGCAGTGACCACGGAAATCACCACCACCGTAGAGCGCATGCCATGAGCATTCAACTGACCTTAACGGGTCAAACCAAAGATCTGGGCAATGGTTTTTTGGTGCGCCGATTTTTGCCTGCTGCAGCCAGGCAGGCTGTTGGCCCGTTTGTGTTTTTTGATCATTTTGGTCCCGTGACCGTGGAACCGGGGCAGAGTCACGATGTGCGGCCCCACCCGCACATTGGCCTGGCTACGGTGACCTATCTGTTTGAAGGCGCGATCATGCACCGCGACAGTCTCGGCTCTGCCCAGCGCATCGAACCTGGCGCCATCAACTGGATGACCGCCGGGCGTGGCATCGTGCATTCGGAGCGCGGTCCGGCGGAGCTCAGAGGCGCCGCTTACGTTAACCACGGTATTCAACTGTGGGCAGCTTTGCCCGTGGCAGACGAAGAAGTCGAGCCAGCGTTCGAGCACACGCCGGCTGCGGACCTTCCGATGCTCTCGGTGGACGATGCCACGGTGCGGGTACTGATCGGACAGGCTTATGGTGAGCGCTCGCCCGTCACAACATTTTCCCCCACCGTCTACCTCGATGTGCAGTTGCCCGCAGGAGGCAGCTTTGGGTTGCCGCCGCTGGCTGATGAACTGGCGCTGTACTCAGTCGATAGCGACATTCAAGTGGATGGCACTCACGTCGCTGCCCATACGCTGGTATTGCTGACGCCTGATCAGACCTCGCGCATCCATAGCGCAGCGTCAGCCCGGCTGATGGTGCTGGGCGGTCAGGCGCTCGATGGTCATCGCTCGATCTGGTGGAACTTTGTGTCCAGCCGGAAAGACCGCATCGTCCAGGCGTCTGCGGCGTGGCGTGCCCAGACCGTGGGACAGGTTCCTGGCGAGACCGAATTCATACCGCTGCCTGAAGCAAAAGCCTGAATCAGGTTTGAACGGCTTGGTCGCTTGCGTCGCTCACTTTAGGTCGTAGCGCAGGATCCAATGCGCGGCGCTGGTCAAAGACAAAACAGTGGCCTTCAAAATGGGCATGGCCCTGCAGCTCAAAATATTTGAGGATGCCGCCTTCCAGTTGGTAGACGTTTTGCACACCGGCTTCGCGCATGTAGATCGCGGCCTTTTCACAGCGTATTCCGCCGGTACAAAAGCTCACCACGGTCTTGTCCTGCAAGGCGTCCCGATGCGCCAGCAGCGCCTGCGGAAACTGACTGAACCGCGAGATACGCCAGTCGATGGCGTTTTTGAAGCTGCCCACATCGACTTCAAAGTCATTGCGTGTATCGAGTGTGACCACCGGTCGGCCAGCATCGTCATGGCCGGCATCCAGCCAGCGCTTGAGCGTGTGAGCATCAATGGCCGGCGCGCGGCCTGCTGCAGGTTGAATCGCCGGGTGATTCATCCGGATGATTTCGGGCTTGATTTTCACCAGCAGCTTTCGAAAAGGCTGTTTGGCGGAATAGCTTTCCTTTACTTCCAGATCCGCCAGCCGTTCATCCTCACGCAGCCATGTCAGAAAAGCATGCACGCTGCTCGCTGGACCTGCCAAAAACAAGTTGATGCCTTCTTCAGCAAGGAGTACCGTTCCCTTGAGGCCATGCGTCTGCAGGGCGCCCAACAGTGCAGCCTGCAGCTCGGGCAAATGGTTCAGGGTGATGAATTTGTAGGCGGCAATATTCAAAATCGGCATGATGCGCGCAATTGTAGGCAGCAGTGCCGAGGTGTTAGAAACGTCGCCCTAAAATGAGTTGATGTTTGTCCACCTGCGCCTTCACACCGAATTTTCAGTCGTCGATGGCACCAACCGCATCGATGAAATTGTGGCCGCCGCTGCGACCGACCAGCAGCCCGCGCTGGCGATCAGTGATCTCGGTAACCTGTTTGGCGCCGTCAAGTTTTACAAGGCCGCCCGGAATGCAGGCGTCAAGCCGCTGATCGCTGCCGATGTGTGGGTGCAGGTGCCGGGACGGGACACTGCCGCACCGGCTGCGCGGCTGCTGCTGCTGGTGCAAAGCCACCGCGGCTACCTCAATTTGTCGGAGCTGCTGACCCGTGCCTGGACCCGTGGCGTGGTGCGCGATCAGGCGGTGATCAGCTTGGACTGGCTGGGCGAACTTAATGAGGGCTTGATTGCGCTGTCGGGTGCGCAGCGGG
>JANMBW010000310.1:0-4329 GCA_031360565.1 Polaromonas sp. | reverse complement strand
ATGAGCCGGTCGCGTCTGCCAGCCGCAACGATGGTGTGGTTCTGGCGGCGACCTCGGGCGCTGTCAACGTCCGATTGGGCGGCCTCGACAGCGTAGCGCTGGCGCCAGATGGGAAGCTTGGTTTGGGTGAGCCATCGCTAGGTCGCGAACCCGAAGTGGCCCATCTGCGCAGCATTGTGGGGCTGGTGTGGCGGTCTGTTGTGCTGTGGATGCTGTTGCTGGCCTTGTTGACGCTGGCCCGCCTGCTGGGTTAGGTTGAACCCATCAGAACCGGCTTTGCGACAGCTCAGCAAATAGCTCGCTATACAAACGGTAGCGAACAGCGCTTATTTCACCTGCGCTAACAGCCAAATTCACTTCAGAAATGACGCCGCATCCAGGTTCATGCAGATGGGTGCAGTTGTAGAACTTGCACGCCTGCGCGTGGGCCTTGAGGTCGGGCATCAGGCCAGCGAGTTGCATCGGCTCGATATGGTGCAAGCCAAATTCCTGAAACCCCGGTGAATCAATCAACGCGGTGCTCCGCGATTCATCGACCCAGTACAAGGTGGTGCTGGTGGTGGTGTGCTTGCCGGACTGGAGGGCCTGGGAAATTTCCGCCGTCAGCACTTTGGCATGGGGCACCAGCAGGTTGGTCAGACTGCTTTTGCCCGCGCCCGAGGGGCCGAGAACCAGCGTTTTCTTGTCGCGCAGGAGTTCCATCAATTCGGCTTTTTGCGCGTCATTGAGCAGGTCGCCGCTGGCTTTGGGTTTGATGGCCAACGGCAGCATGCGGTATCCCATGGCCCGATAGGGTGCCAGCTTAGCCCAGGCGCGCCCAAACGGCTCGGTCAAATCGCTTTTGTTCAGCGCAATGACCGGCGTGATGTGCGCGGCTTCAGCTGCGATCAGCGCTCGCGTCAACTGGCTTTCTGAAAACTCAGGTTCAGCGGCGATCAGGATCAAAACCTGGTCGAGGTTGGCGGCGAAAGACTTGGTACGCATCTCGTCTTGCCTGTAGAACAGGTTGCGACGATCGTCTATTTTTTCAATTGTGCCCTCGTCTTCAGTGGGCAACCAGCGTATGCGGTCACCGACCACAGCCTGGCTTTTTTTGCCGCGCGGATGGCAAATGATGCGCTGGCCGCTGTCGGTTTCCACCAGGACATGGCGGCCAAAGCCAGCCACCACCAGACCTGCCTGCGTGCCGGAAGCCGGCGCCACAACCGGGCGCTGCGGTTTACTCAAGCCAACAGCGCGTCTGCCCGGGACGCACAGTAAAAATCGCTGACAGAAATTCCATCCACATCGTGCGTATGGAAGCGCACGGTGCATTGGGCGTAGCTCACCGCGAGGTTTGGGTGATGGTCTTCGCTGTGGGCCACAAAGGCCAGGGCATTCACGAAAGCCAGGGTTTGGTAATAGTTCTGGAAGCTGAACGTCTTTTCCAATGCGCCATCGATCAGCCGCCAACCAAGCGCCTGCTCACCATTGAGCTTGCTCAACTGGGTCACTATTTCTGTGGCGCTCAAGGCCTTGCGGTGTTGATGAATAGGGTTGCTCATGCGGCTGCTGGCAGTTCAGAAGGGGACATGCGGCTAAGTCGTTCGGACGCCGGAGGATGCGAGTAATAAAATTTCACAAACACTGGGTCGGGCGTCAGCGTGCTGGCGTTGTCCTGATAGAGCTTGAGCAGGGCGCTTTGCAAATCCCTGCCGTCGGTTTGCGACACCGCGTAGGCGTCGGCTTCAAACTCATGCTTGCGTGACAACTGCGCAAAAACGGGCGATACAAAAAAGCTGAACAGAGGTACGACCAGCATGAACAGCAGCAGGGCCAACGCATCGTTGGCTCCCGCCATATTCGGCCGCACGCCCAGCCCGGTGAAAAACCAGACTTGTGCTGACAGCCAACCAAGCAGGGCAAAACCAGCCAGGCTCAAGGCGAACATCGAGACCATGCGCTTGACGATGTGTTTGTGCTTGAAATGACCCAGTTCGTGGGCCAGCACCGCGTCCACTTCGCCGGGACTCAATTGCTTGAGCAGGGTGTCGTAAAACACCACGCGCTTGGCCGCACCAAAGCCCGTGAAATAAGCATTGGCGTGGGCCGAGCGTTTGCTGCCATCCATTACAAACAGTCCCTTGGCAGCAAAACCGCAGCGTTGCATGAGGGCGGTCACCCGTGCCTTGAGGGTTTCATCTTCAAGCGGTTTGAATTGGTTGAACAGCGGCGCGATGACCGTGGGGTAAAGCACCAGCACCAGCAGGTTAAAAGCCACCCAGGTTCCCCATGCCCAGAGCCACCACAGACTGCCAGCGCTGCCCATCAGCCACAAGATCAGCGCCACGATCGGCAGGCCAATGACAGCGCCTATTAAGGTCGATTTCGCCAGGTCAGCCAGCCAGAGCCGGAGAGTCATTTTGTTGAAGCCAAAGCGTTCTTCAATGTTGAAGGTACTGTAGAGCGTGAATGGCAAATCCAGCAGGCCGCCAATGAGGGCAAACGCGGCTAGCAAGGCCAATTGCGGCGCGAGGCTGCCGTAATTCGCCAGCCCGGAGCTGGTGATGGTCTGGTTGAGTGCTGCGAGGCCGCCCAACAGCGTCCAGCCCAGCAAAACCGCTGCGCCCCAGGCCATTTCCAACAGGCCAAAACGCGATTTGGCGATGGTGTAGTCAGCCGCCTTTTGATGGGAATCAAGCGAAATGGTGGCGGAAAAAGCCGCAGGCACACGGTTGCGATGCTGGGCAACGTGGCGAATCTGCCGGGATGCCAGATAAAAACGTGTCAGCAATCCGAGGATCAAAGCGACGGAAAACAACACGGTAAATGAGAAGGAATAGTCACGCATAGCGGTCAGTTTAGGCTATCAGCGAGAATGAGGAGATGCTTGAACCTCAATCCCCACTTGAAAAATCAGACCAAAATCTGGTCTGGCTTGACTGCGAAATGACGGGTCTGGACCCGGAAAAAGAGCGCCTGATTGAAATCGCCGTGGTCGTAACCGGCCCGCAACTCACGCCGCGCATTGAAGGGCCCGTGCTGGTCATTTACCAGTCAGATCAACTGCTCGACCAGATGGACAACTGGAACAAAGGTACCCACGGCCGCAGCGGGCTGACCGACAAGGTCAAGGCCAGCAGCGTGACCGAAGCCGATGCCGAAGCCGAAATACTGACCTTTTTGGCGAAGTACGTGCCCAAGGGGGTATCGCCTCTTTGTGGCAACACCATCAGCCAGGATCGCCGTTTCCTGGTCAAGTACATGCCCAAATTGGAGGCCTTTTTACATTACCGCAATGTAGACGTCAGCACTTTCAAAGAGCTGGCCAAACGCTGGCGGCCCGAGGTGTATAACGCATTCAAGAAACGCCAGAGCCACACCGCCTTGGCAGACGTGCACGAGTCCATTGACGAGCTGGAGCACTACCGCGAACACTTTTTGAAGGCGGCCGATTAGGAGTTCTTGGCTAAGCGTGCTAAACTGTGAGGCTTGCTGCAGCACGGGGTGCACGGCATTTGTACATCTACCTCACACTTTAGACTCTTGATACAGAGTCAGCGCATCGGGCAATTTATTCGCTCGATCCGTCTATTCGTTTGATGGTTGATGTTTTATTAACCATGAACGAAGCTTCTGCATCGCAGAGGTCAAGTTTCCTGCGCCAACTGCCAAACTTTTATAAAGTGGCGTGGCGCGCAGGTGATTAGTGAGAAAAACATGACTGACTCTTTTGAGGCTCGTGGCGACTTTTTGCCCGAAGCAATTCTTGACACCGAACTTTTGGGTATGCCCGATTTTTCTGATGCGTCTGCCGGCGCTGAATCGTCGCTCGATGCAATCGTTGCGGAACCGAATGGTTTTGTAAAACTTGGCTTGGCCAAGGAACAGCTGCAGGCCGTCGCCGACATGGGTTTTACCCAGCCGACAGCCGTTCAGCTGGCCACCATCCCCAAGGCCATGCAGGCACTGGATCAGGAAAGCACGGACAAGAAAGCCAAATTCACCGACCTGCTGGTGTCCAGCCAGACCGGTAGCGGCAAGACCGCTGCATTTTTGCTGCCTGTGCTGCACACCCTGCTCAAGCAACAGGAAGAAGCCGAGCGCCATGAACGCGCCGAATTCGAGCGCCTGAGTGCTGAAGCTGTAGCCCGTGGTGAAGCGCCTTTGAAAAAGCCCAAGCGCAAAGACCCGACCAACGCCCGCAATTTCAAGCCTGCCACCCCCGGTGCGCTGATCCTGTGCCCGACCCGCGAGTTGGCCCAACAGGTGTGTGCCGACGCGATTGATCTGGTGCGCCATTGCCGCGGCCTGCGCATTGCCAACGTGGTGGGTGGCATTCCTTACCAG
>JANMBW010000295.1:0-6136 GCA_031360565.1 Polaromonas sp. | reverse complement strand
CGTCACGCGCAGCGCGGCGCTGCTCAACGTACCGACCGATGCCGACGGTGGTTTTGAAATTGCACGACGCTCACGCGGTACGCCGCGTATCGCCAACCGGCTGCTGCGCCGGGTACGTGATTTTGCCGACGTGAAGGGAGCTGGCCACATCACGCTGGACATTGCCAACCAGGCACTTGCAATGCTTGACGTGGACCCGCAGGGCTTCGACGTGATGGACCGCAAACTGCTGGAGGCGGTGATTCACCGTTTTGATGGCGGCCCGGTCGGGCTCGACAACATTGCGGCCAGCATTGGCGAAGAACGCGACACCATAGAAGATGTGATCGAGCCCTATCTGATTCAGCAGGGCTATTTGCAGCGCACGCCGCGCGGTCGTAACGCCACGCTGGCGGACTACCGGCAACTGGGCATTGCGCCGCCGCAGCAGCCCGATACCGGGTTGTTTTCCGATAACCCGGCACGGGACTAAACCGGGCGCGCGTGCAGACCGCGCAACGAGTCTGGTAAGTCAGGTGAGGGCGCCGCGGGCATCCACCGGGATGATGGACTCGACCACGCCCTCCAGCAGTCCGCCGCGCACGCCCACCATCACGTCGTGCAGGTTCACCGTCGGATCGCAGTGGCCAGGAATCAGCCAGATCATGCTGCCCAGACTGGGTAGCCGGTTGCTGCCAGGGGCTGGCCGCAGCAGGCCGTGTTCATCGCCGCCGTTGAAATACTCGAGCTTGCTGCGGCTG
Source organism: Polaromonas sp. (assembly GCA_031360565.1). Classification (GTDB taxonomy): domain Bacteria; phylum Pseudomonadota; class Gammaproteobacteria; order Burkholderiales; family Burkholderiaceae_C; genus Polaromonas. Next base: position 5,396 of record JANMBW010000295.1, on the reverse strand, counting down.
CTGAACGCGTGGACTTTGGGCAGGCCCGAATCAATCGCATGGCTTTTGTGTCCGGCGTCACACACCGCATAGGGGTCGTCCCCCGCATGGGTGCTGATCACCTGGGTCTTGACGAACAGCGCATGTTCAAAACGCGGCTGCGCAGGATCGAGGCGGTTGGCAGCGTAGTCTGCATCCATGAACAGGTAGGAGCCGGCTTGCAGTTCGCCATACACACCGCTGGCGGCCTCGAGCGCCGCCGTGCCGGTACCGGCGCCCGTGACCAGCTTGACCTGAATACCCTCGGCTTCCATCAATTTTCGAGTCTGTACCACAGCGCTGATGGCATGCGTGATGGCGGCGCGCCGTTCGGCCGGGTCGCGCAGGTGTTGCGCCCTGCCGTGGTAAGCCTGGAGACCGGCAAAGTTGAGTGCCGGGTACTTGCGGATTTCCAGCGCCAGCGCCACGGCTGCTGCACCCGGCTCGACGCCACAGCGGTTGTGTCCCACATTCAGCTCGATGAAGACGTCAATCAGCGTGGCCACACCGCTGCTCAGGCGGGCCTCATTCATGCTCAGTGCCAGGCGCTGGATGCCCTCAATGCTGTCCACGCACAGGGCGATTTTCCCGCCCTGCGCCTGGGTGATGCGGGTGAGCGCCGCGACGCGAGCGAGCTTGCCGGCAGCAATCACTTCATTGCTGATGTAGACGTTGTGAACGCCGGCGGCTACCAGGGCTTCGGCCTCGGAGGTTTTTTGCACACACACGCCACTGGCGCCGGCCTTGATTTGCATCAGCGCCAGCGTGGCACTCTTGTGCATTTTGGCGTGGGGCCGGAGCAGGACCTTGTGCCGGCTGGCAAAGGCCGCCATGGTGGCCAGGTTGCGTTCCATCGCGTCCAGGTCAATGACCAGGGCTGGCGTGTCGATGTTTTTGGCCGGCTGGCCGATCAGGCTGCTCGAAGTTTTCATGGTGGCTGCCAGTCTAGCTGACACGGGCTTCATCGAGTGATGCGTCGTCGAGATGCTGGGTGTCGGCCCAGCCCACTAGCGCAAAGCCTTCGGGCGTCCAAAGCAGGCGGTTGATCGCCGCATTGCCCAGCGCCCAGGTGCGAGGCGCTTGAATATCCAGCCGGGTGGCCGCGCGGTAGAGCACATCCATCACGCCGCCGTGTCCAATCAGGGCGATTAATTCCCCCGGATGTTGTGCTGCCAGCCGCTCGGCAGCCGCTACCACCCGGCTTCGCAAAGTCAGCAGGGACTCGCCGCCGGCCGGTGCAAAGTCCGGGTCGCGTCGGCGCCAGCGCAGCGATTGCTCGGGCAGCAGCGCTTCTATTTCAGAAAAGGTTTTTCCTTCAAAGTCGCCAAATCCGCGCTCCCGCAGGGCCGGCTCGGGCGTCACAGCCACGCCTTGCGCCTGGCCCAGATACTGTGCGGTTTGCCGGGCGCGTGTCAGGTCGCTGGCGTAGATCGCGGCAAGAGGTTCGTCGCTCAGGGCTGCGGCGAGACGCGCCGCCTGACGGTGTCCCACGGCAGAAAGCGGGATGTCGAGATGGCCCTGGATGCGGGTGTCAAGGTTCCATGCGGTTTCGCCGTGGCGGATGGCAATGATGCGGGTGGCTTCTGACATGCGGGTGAACGGTCTGGGCTAGCGGGGAATTTCAACATTCACCCGCCGCGTGCCTGCTGGGGGTTGCGGAAAACCCATCAGCGCTGCGTCCAGCATGGCGGGCAGAATGGCCAGGCCATCGCCCCAGGGTCCGTCGTTGAGGGCCCGGGTTTCAAACACCAGCTTCTGGCTGGACAGGTCCCGTACCACGATTTTGAGCTCACGCAGGTAATACGGGTTGCCGATTCGCAGCGGAAACGACAGGCCCAAGGACGATCCATAGTTGCCAGCGCCAAAAAAGACACCCGGCCCGCCGAAGGCAAAACTGTTGTCGGGATGCCGCTCCGTGACCTGCGTGTTGAACATGACCTGCACGCTGAAACGGGTGCTGGCTGGATCCAGCACCATGCCCACCCTGGCCAGGCTGGTGCGGGCGCTGGCCTCGATCCGGTCCTGCAACGGGCCGCTGACCTGCTGCGAGGGCAGACGTTCAAAGCGGTACGGCGTGCCCGGCCCGGGGGGCGCGGCGGTCCAGGCAGCATAGGCGGTGACGTCGCTGTCAACAATCCGCATGCCGGAGCAGGCGGTCAGCAACAGGCTGAAAATTGCTAAAAAAGTAATAGCTGATAGCGACCTTTTCATGAGGGTCTCCTGCTGATTTCGGCTTAAAACGACGCAATCTTGATGACGGACACGGCTTGCCGTCCGGCAGCGGGCGCGGCGTCGCTGAATTCGTCGGCATCAAAGGCCTTGTCGCCGTTGGCATCGGCCACTCCTGTGGCCTTGATATTTTTGAAGTCGTGACGCTGGCTGTCCATCAGGTGCGAGGGCACGATGTTTTGCAGCGCTGAGAACATGTTTTCGACCCGGCCCGGATACTGCTTTTGCCAGTCACGCAGCATATTGCCGACTTGCTTGCGCTGCAGGTTCTCCTGGCTGCCGCACAGGGTGCAGGGAATGATCGGAAAGTCCTGCACCGCTGCCCAGCGGATCAGGTCTTTTTCAGGCACATAGGCCATGGGCCGGATCACGATGTTTTTACCATCGTCACTGACCAGCTTGGGCGGCATGCCCTTGAGCTTGGCGGCAAAAAACATGTTGAGAAAAAAAGTCTGCAGCATGTCGTCGCGGTGGTGACCGAGTGCGATTTTGGTCGCGCCCAGCTCGCCGGCGACGCGGTACAAAATGCCACGCCGCAAGCGCGAGCACAGCGAGCACAGCGTCTTGCCCTCCGGGATCACGCGCTTGACGATGCTGTAGGTGTCCTGGTTTTCGATGTGAAATGGCACGCCCAGCTTGGTCAGGTAGGCCGGCAGGATGTGCTCAGGAAAGCCGGGTTGCTTCTGGTCGAGGTTGACGGCGATCAGACTGAAGTTGATCGGCGCGCGCTTTTGCAGCCTGAGCAGGATGTCGAGCATGGCATAGCTGTCCTTGCCGCCCGAGACACACACCATGACCTTGTCACCCTCTTCAATCATGTTGGAGTCAACGATGGCACGACCGACTTCGCGGCACAGGCGTTTTTCAAGCTTGTGGTCCTCGCGCTCAATCTTCATGGCGTTTTGCACGCGCGCGGAACTCTGCTGTTCAGCTTCGTCCCGAATTGCAGTCTTGTCCAAGGTCTCCATGCCGCTCACCATTGTCCCGTCTCGACGCGAATCGCCACTTCGCAATCGTCAAAAATCTCAAGCTTGGCGATCTTCACCCGCACCCCCAGCACGCCGGTCAGGGTCATCAGGCGGTGCGCCAGTCTGCCGATCAGGCTTTCCAGCAGGTTGGCGTGTTCGGCGGTGCATTCGGTGATGATGATCTGGCGCACCTTGCGGTAGTCCAGCACATGGTTGATGTCGTCATCGCTGGGCATCATCGGCTGGGTGCCGAGATTCAATTCAGCGTCCACCTGAATCGGCTGCGGTGCATTTTTCTCGTGCTCCAAAATGCCGAGGTTGGCGTCAAACCGCAAACCGGTCAGGGTCAAAATCTGGGTGCCTCGGGTATTGAACATGGGTGTCAGGCGAAATTAGGAGTGCTCGATCAACGCTGAGCGATCAGTGACTGGCGGCCATCATTGAAAAGTCGCGCTCAAACTTCATCAGGTGCTGGCCACCATCGACCAGCAGCGTGGTGCCGGTGAGCGATGGATTGTCAAGTGCAAACTTCACCGTGCTGGCAACGTCTTGCGGCCGGGACGAGCGCCCAAGCGGCGAGAGTTTGTGCAGCGCTTCAAACTCGCTGTCGCTCAGCATGTGGCTGGTGAGCGTCAAGCCAGGCGCCACACCGACTACCCGCACCACCGGTGCCAGCGCCATCGCGAGCATGGTGTTGGCGGCTTCGAGAGCAGCCTTGGACAGGGTGTAGCTGAAAAAATCGGGGTTCTGGTTCCAGAGCTTCTGGTCCAGCAAATTCACTACAGCCCCTTGGGACTGCCGGGCCGCAAGATGCTCATGCAGCGCCTGCGCCAGCACAATGCAGGCACCGGTGTTGGCGCGCAGGTGTTTTTCAAGCGCTGTAAAGCTGAAGCTGGCGGGGCTGTCGTGCTCAAAAGTCGAGGCGTTATTCACTACCGCATCAATCTGCCCGAAATGCTGGACCACCCTTGGCAGCAGCCCGCGCACTGCGGCCTCATCCTCTAAATTAGCATCAAAAGAGGCTGCAGCCCGCGAATATTGTTCGCATTCAGCTACTGTTTTTATAGCGTCATCAGCCGAGTTTCGGTAATGCACAGCCACGCGCCAGCCGCCCTGGGCCAAGGCCAGCGCAATCTCGCGACCCAGCCGCCTGGCGGCGCCGGTGACGAGAACAACAGGTGACGGTTGTGCGGAGGACATAGGGCGGGTTCTGGGATGGGACGGAGCGGCGAATCGTCGACAATTCGGATTGCGCGCGCGGACGCAACCTTGCATGACACCGGCCCCTAGTTTAACGACCCCCCTTCACTTGCATCTTGCCGAGGCTATTGCCGCGGCCGGCGGTTGCCTGGGTTTTGACCAATTCATGGCGGCGGCGCTGTACGCCCCGGGCTGGGGTTACTACGCCAGGGATGCGCGCCAGTTTGGCCTGATGCCGGCAGGCGTCAAAGGTGGCGGCAGTGATTTCGTCACCGCGCCCGAGCTGTCACCGCATTTTGGCCGGGCTCTCGCGCGTCAGGTGGAGCAGGCCTTGCTGGCTACCTCGACACATCAAGTATGGGAATTTGGTGCCGGCTCGGGCGCTCTAGCGTTGCAGCTGCTCCAGGCCTTGCCGCAGCTCGACCGTTACACCATCGTCGACCTGTCTGGCAGCCTGCGCCAACACCAAGAAGAGCGCCTGCAGGGATTTGCCGACAAGGTGAGGTGGGTCACAGAGCTGCCCGACACGCTGCAGGGCGTGGTGGTTGGCAATGAGGTGCTGGACGCCATGCCGGTGAAATTGCTGGCACGGCTGAACGGCATCTGGCACGAAAGAGGCGTGGCCTTGCACCAGAACGTCTTTACCTTTGCGGACCTGCCTACCGCCCTCAGGCCGCCGCTGGCGATTGACGGCACGCACGATTACGTCACCGAGATTCACCCGCAGGCCGAAGGCTTTGTTCGCACCTTGGCCGATCGGCTCACAAGTGGTGCCATCTTTCTGCTCGACTACGGTTTTCCTGAGCAGGAGTACTACCATCCGCAGCGCAGCATGGGCACGTTGATGTGCCACCGCCAGCACCGCTCTGACGCCGATGCGCTGGCTGATGTGGGCAATAAAGACATCACAGCGCATGTCAATTTCACAGGTATCGCACTGGCTGGCCAGGAGGCCGGATTGCAGGTGCTGGGCTACACCGG
>JANMBW010000275.1:0-3821 GCA_031360565.1 Polaromonas sp. | reverse complement strand
CATTTTTCTCAAGCCCGTGCGGCGCGGTATTCCCCGCTATTCAAGCTCGCTCTATGACATGGTGGCGCAAGCCCGCGCAGCGACAGTCATGGGCCTGCTCGAAGAAGCGCGGCTGGGGCGCATGCGCGGCTACAAAGTCTCGCAAAAAGCTGGCAGTGTGCATAACGCATTTGGTCGGGTCAAGGACTGGTTTGTTGGTAATTTTTAGGCATGCCCACATGAAACACTATCCCGCATTTATTCCCACCGCACCACCCCATAAAAGGTCAGGAGGCGCTGATCCGCCTTCATGAAAACTTGATCCTCACAACAACGAATCTAATTTTTGGCAACTGCAATTTAACGAAACAGGAGGCTCACCATGAGCATCGAAATGATTGAGATTGAAGAGTTCAACCAGGGCACACAAATCAAGGTGATTGGTGTCGGTGGCGGCGGCGGAAACGCTGTGGCGCACATGATTGAATGTGGCGTGCAGGGCGTAGAGTTCATTTGCGCCAACACTGACGCGCAGGCGCTCAGCCGTGGCAATGCGCACAAGACCATCCAGCTCGGTGGCAGTGGTCTGGGTGCGGGCAGCAAGCCTGACAAGGGACGTGATGCCTCAGAACTGGCGGTCGACGATATTCGTAGCGCGATTGCCGGTGCGCACATGCTGTTCATCACGGCGGGCATGGGTGGTGGGACGGGCACCGGGGCCGCACCGGTGATTGCGCGTATTGCCAAGGAGATGGGCATTCTGACGGTCGGCGTCGTGACCAAGCCATTCGAGTTTGAAGGTGGGCGGCGTATGACCAATGCCGACCTGGGCCTGGCCGAACTGGAGGCAAATGTCGATTCCCTGATCGTCGTGCTCAATGAAAAATTGCTCGAGGTGCTGGGTGACGACGTGACCCAGGACGAAGCATTTGCACATGCCAACGACGTGCTGAAAAATGCGGTGGGCGGCATTGCCGAGATCATCAATGTTCCCGGTCACGTCAATGTGGACTTCGAAGACGTGCGCACGGTCATGGGTGAGCCAGGCAAGGCCATGATGGGCACGGCCAGGTCAAGCGGGCCAGATCGTGCGCGTATCGCTGCCGAGCAGGCTGTGGCTTGTCCGCTGCTGGAGGGCATCGACCTGTCGGGCGCCAAGGGTGTGCTGGTGCTGATCACGGCAGCCAAGGGATCGCTCAAACTCAGCGAGTCAAAACTGGCGATGAACACCATTCGCGCCTACGCGTCGCCCGATGCCCATGTGATTTACGGCACGGCCTACGACAACGAATTGGGCGAGGATATCCGCGTGACGGTGGTGGCCACCGGCCTCAGCCGTCAGGGCGTGAGGCGTCATGCGCCGCCGCTGCAGGTGCTCCGCACAGGAACCGACAACGTGCCGTTCAACCTCCCGACGCTCAACGCCACAGCTAGCATTGGTAGTGGTGGTCAACCGTCTATCGGTTCGGCCCAGCCCGACTACGGCAACATGACCGTGCCCAGTGTCTGGCGGACCAATCGGACGCAGGCAGCGGCAAAAGTCGATGCGCTGGCTTCGGGTGGCATGGACGATTTTGAGATACCCGCGTTTCTGCGTAAACAGGCCGATTAGGGCCTGCTCGCCAGTGGCGTTCAGGGCGGACGGACCATCCGTGCCGGATGCACGGTTTATCCGTCCTCTCTAAAATGCAGTGATGCTTGCGCAACGAACCCTCAAATCACTGACCAAGGCGGTCGGTGTGGGTCTGCACAGCGGTCAACGGGTCGAGCTGACTCTGCGGCCGGCGCCAGCTGATACCGGAATCGTCTTTCGCCGGGTTGATTTGCCGCAGCCGGTTGATATCGTGATTTCGGCGATGTCCGTGACCGATACGCGACTGGCATCGACCGTTTCAAATGGCGGCGCCAAGGTTCACACGGTTGAGCATTTGATGTCAGCCTGCGCAGGGCTAGGAATAGACAACCTGATTGTTGACATCACGGCAGAAGAGGTACCGATTCTGGATGGGTCTGCTTCGTCGTTCGTCTTTTTGCTGCAATCGGCAGGTATCGCCGAGCAGGATGCGCCCAAGCGATTTGTGCGTGTGTTGAAGGCGGTGGAGGTTCGCGAGGGCGATGGGGCGAACACAAAGTGGGCGAGGCTAAGTCCTTACGATGGCTACAAGCTGAGCTTCGAGATTGACTTTGACCACCCGGCTGTGGATTCGACCGGCCAATGCGTGGAGTTTGATATGGGCTCAGGCTCATACACCCGCGACATCGCTCGGGCCCGTACGTTTGGTTTTACCAAAGATGTCGAGATGATGCGTGCCAATGGTTTGGCTTTGGGTGGTGGCCTGGACAATGCCATCGTCATGGACGATTACAAGGTGCTCAACAACGACGGGTTGCGCTACAACGACGAGTTTGTCAAACACAAGATTCTCGATGCCATGGGCGATCTGCACCTGTTGGGCAAACCACTGCTGGCAGCCTACAGCGCGTTTCGATCGGGCCATGCGATGAACAATCGGCTGTTGCGCGAGTTGTTAGCCGATAAAAGGGCTTACGAGGTGGTGACGTTCGACGATGAAGACAAGGCCCCGAAAGGTTTTGCAACGCTGGCGCGCGCCTGGTAGTTTGGAACAAGCCCTTTCATGCTGCTGTTTCGCTGGCTCATCCTCTTTTTCTTGCTGTCTGCGGTGGTGTCGTTCATGTTTTATGCTGGCACCGGGCAGGCCCGATTCAAACGTCTGGGTTTGATCATCCTCAAATGGACGCTGCTCGCCGGGCTGGGGTTTTTTGCCGTCCTCATCCTGGAACGACTGGCCTAATTACGGGTTGCGCCGCCAGAAGGTGGTTTCAGCTCAGTTGCTGCGACCGGCTTTGTATGACCCGCTTGAGCCAGGTTTAAGCGCGGTCGCCGCCGCCAGGATCGCATTGGAGCGCCCTGCATGCGCGTGGGTAATGGCCAGCCCCAGCGCGTCGGCTGCATCCTTGCCTGGCACTGCGGGCAATTTGAGCAAGCGCATGACCATCTGCTGCACTTCAGCCTTGCCGGCTTTGCCGTAACCGGCCACAGCTTTCTGGAGCTGCAAGGCCGAGTACTCTGCCACCGGCAAGTCGCAGGACACCAGCGCTGTCACGCAGGCGCCGCGCGCCTGCCCGAGCAGCAGCGTTGCCTGCGGGTTCACGTTGACAAATACAATTTCAACCGAGGTGCTGTCCGGCTGGTAGCGCTCCACAATTTCACGGATGCCGTCAAACAGAATTTTCAGGCGCCCGGGCAGGTCGCCCCGATTCAAGTGAGTGGTTTTGATGGTGCCGCTGGCGACATAGCGCAAGTTCGGGCCATCGATGTCGATCACGCCAAAGCCGGTGATCTGCAAACCAGGATCAATGCCAAGTATGCGCACGGCTCAGACGAGTAACTGGCGGGGCATCAGGGAATCTCCACGCCAGCCATGCGTGCGGCGATGGTGCTGGCTCGGGACGACAGGTAACCCGAATTAGGCCGTGTCTCAAAATATTTTGGCCGTGGCAACATCACCGCCAGGCGGGCGGCCTCGTAGGGGCTCAACTTCGATGCCGGCTTGCGGTAGTAGTGCTGGGCAGCCGCTTCGGCACCGAACACACCTTCGCCCCACTCCACACTGTTCAGGTAGATCTCGAGAATACGTTGCTTGCTGAGCAGGCGTTCCATGCAAAGCGTGAGCACCAGCTCCTGCCCCTTGCGCAGCAGCGAGCGTTCGCCGGACAAAAAAAGATTTTTGGCCAACTGCTGGGTAATGGTGGAGCCGCCCACAATCTTGGGTGCTCGGGCTGCAAGCTTGCCGTCGACGGAGCGATTGGGCGCCTGCAAC